>JADZDJ010000283.1 GCA_020851115.1 Pirellulales bacterium | reverse complement strand
GCGCCTTGGCTTGGGGTATATGCCGCCCGCCAACGCCGATGATCGCCACAAGTTCAGCATCATAATCGACTCGATTCGACAGCCGCGGCAGCACGATGGAATCGCCGTCGGCACGCACGGCGGTCGCAAACTTGCAGAAAACCACCGGCTCAGGCGGCGGCTCTTTCCCTGTTTCGCGAGCATGGTCGGCATAATTCAAGCCAATACAAAAGATCTTCTCCGGCCGCGGCACCGGGGCGAGCAATTTCTTCCCCGTCCGATCCATCGGTTGACCGAGCCGAGCCGCCGTCGCCGCTCGGCGCAAGCCGTCCGGTCCGAGAGCAAGCAGATCCGGCATCGAGGCCGGCAAATCTCGATCGGCCGCGTGCAAATCCACCCAATCGCCGCGATGGTTCACCGCTGCAACCTGTGCCCCTCCAGCCTCGACATAGGAAATGAGTCGCATTGAAAAATTACCCTTTTGTAAGCTCCGCGAGCCGAGCGGAGTCTCGATGCGAAATCCTCGCGCGACGCCCGATTCCACTCGGCTCGCGGAACCTGCGTCCGCCCCACATTATCCCAAGGATTGCCGTGCTGCAAGAATCCCCCAAGGCTTCATCGCAATGGTGCAAATCGCTACAGACCATCGACATTTCAGCGGTCCCCCCCTGATCGGGCTGCGCTGTTCGACAGGGAAATCGACTCCAAGTTGCCAGTGATGGACTAGGCTTTTAGAAACCGACCTTGTTACCCCGCTAATGCTCCTATGAGCGGTGGAAACCCACCTAGAACGGAATCTCTTCTGGTGAGTTTCCACGCATGGCCATCATTATCTTCGTAAGGTAGCTACTCCATGAACGAGATGGACGCTCCCACTACCCGCTCGCAGCCTCATCCCGTCAGCGATGCCGATGCTCCGTTCGACAAGAAGTTTCATGAGTTGAAATCGCTTCTGAATCACTTGCATCCAAGCCGTGCCGACGACTTGCCTCGGCCGCTTACACCAGAGGCAGACTATGAGAATGAACTAGCCCAAGTCCGCCTAGGCACGGCCAGTGGACTCTTCATGTCGCTCAGGGCCAAGCACCCCGCGACGGCCGCCCATTGCGTGCGAGTGGCCATTCGATGTTCGGCTTGGGCCACGGCAATGCAGTTATCCTCCGCGGCGCGCGATGCCCTCGAAGTTGCTGCCTTGCTGCACGATGTCGGCAAAATCGGCGTACCCGACCGCATTTTGCTCAAACCATCGCCCCTGACTCGCGATGAGCAGGCGATGGTCGATCGCCATTGGCAAATTGGCAAGAGCATCCTAGAAACCTGCTGCAATGTGCCGGAAGTGATCGAAATCGTCGAACACGCGCCAACCTGGTTCGACGGCACTCGGCTGCGCCGCGACTGCAAGGGGAGTCAACTGCCAGCAGGAGCGAGAATGCTCGCGATCGTCGATGCGTTCGATTCCATGACGACAGCCCAGGTCTATCGGCCGGCGATGTCGCACGAGCGAGCCTTGCACGAACTGTGGGATCTCGCGGGACGGCAATTCGATCCCGAGTTGGTGCTGCGTTTCGCCGAACTCTTCGCCCGTGACCAACAAACGACGAATTGCCTGGTCGGCCGGAGATGGCTCGAACAACTCGAAGGGACTTCCGCGAATTCCCCTTGGCTGATGCACACGATTAGTACCGAGGCCAAGGTCGATGTCCATCATCACTTTCAACGCGAATTGCTGGACAACATGTACGACGGCGTCATTTTTCTCGACGCTGAGGGACGTGTGACATATTGGAATCGTGGCGCGGAGCGGCTCACCGGCATCAGCGAGCAAAGCATTCTTCAAAGCCCATTTTCGCTGTCGCTCTTGAATCTTCGAGACGTCGATGGCAAACCTCTGGGAGACGAACAATGCCTGTTCCTTGCGCCGCTGCGCGAAGGCGGCCAATCGCTCCGCCGCGTGACAATCCGCGGCCGCAACGACAAAGAGCTGCCCGTCGATGCCCACGCGATTCCCATTTCGGATTCCAAAGGTACGGTCCTGGGATTGTCTCTGCTCTTACACGATGCTTCAGGGCAGGCCTCGCTCGAAGAACGATGCCAGGAATTATGCGAAAAAGTCAAGCACGATCCGCTGACGCAATTGGCAAACCGCGCGGAATTTGATCGCGTTCTCGCGCTGTTCGTCAGCGTCCATCTCGAACGGCGGTTGCCGTGCAGCTTGGTCATTTGCGATCTGGATAAGTTCAAACATATTAACGACGTGTTTGGCCACCTGGTCGGCGACGAGGTGATCAAGAGCTTTTCGCGATTGCTGAAATCACTATGCCACCCCGGCGACTTAGTGGCCCGCTTCGGCGGCGAAGAGTTCGTGATCTTGCTCGCCGACTGCGACAACCCGGCTGCGGTTGTGCGCGCGGAAGAAATTCGGCATGCGTTCAGCACAATTGCTCAGCCGTCGCTGGGAGGAAAGTTTTGCACGGCCAGCTTCGGCGTCACGGAGTTGCAAGCCGGCGACGATGCCCAGACGATGCTCAACCGCGCCGATCGAGCACTGTTGATGGCCAAAGACGGCGGCCGCAATCGAGTGGTGCAATTGGGATCGGGCCTCTCCGGCGGTGCCGAGAAAAATCGCCGCCGCTTCGATCTCTGGCGGACTTCCCCTCCAGGCGCTTTGGTCGATCGCCACCTGCTGACGCGCGTGCCGCTGGGAATGGCGCTGGAAAAGCTGCGCGGCTTCATTTCCGACCACCAAGCCGAAGTGGCCGCGGTCGATGACGCCCGCGTCGAATTGATTGTTTATCCGAGCAGAACTCGCTTCGGGCGTCGAGAGTCGGACCGGGCCGTGCCACTTTTGGTCGAGTTGGAATTCAAAGAAGAACGCACGACGGTGACGAATCTGTCTGGCCAACCCGCCGGCTCCGTGGCGACGACACGGGTGCATGTATGTATCGGTTTGATTAAAGACCGCGACCGCCGTCGCGCCGACGTCGTTGAGCAAGCTCGTCGGCTGACTGCCAGCGTCCGCGCGTATCTGATCGCCGACGAAATTCGCGCCCCGGATGAGCAAGGCGTTTTCCGCCGCGCGACTTCGCTGCTGATGCCGTGGCTCAAGAGCAAGCCGCGAAACATTGCAGACGAATGAGCGGTCGTCGATCGCGTATCTCGGATCAAAGCTCCCACGGCCGGCAACTCGAACCGCCTGGGCCAATGAATTCTGACGACGTTGCCGGCGAATTGCTCGCAGATCATTCCCCCGCCAGGCGGCAGACGCCAATCTGTCCCTGGCACTCGTCGATTTCAACGCAAACCTCGTCGGGCCGTTTGCCAAGGCGAATTTGCAAATCATCCATGAGCCGACGGCCAATGTATTCCGCGAGTTTCTCCGCGGTCGTATTGGGCAGCGGCAACAGCACGCAATCGCCACGAGGAAAAACCCAGCGCCGTTCTTCAAATGTCACTTCCACCGATTGAGCGTCCACATTCACCCGAATCTGCGGATGCTGAGTGGGCAGCAGCGTGTAATGATCGAGTCGGCTGACGATATTTTGCAGCGCATCGCGGACTGCGATGAAATCGACGACGTAGTGATTCTCATCCAGCGGCCCTACCACTTCCGCAGCGACACGATAATTGTGACCGTGCAGCCGCTCGCACACGTTGCCACTGAACGTGATGAAATGCGCGGCGCTAAAGACAAGATAATCCTTCGTAACGCGGATGCGAAAATCGGCCGACATACCAACACCTTGCGACAATGATTGCCTATTCGGCGTGGCGTTCGCGCCGCGCCAGCGACTCTTCTCTCTTCAACCGCTTTGTCACTCGCCACGACAAAGTCACGAGCGATTCCATCAGTGGCCGAAGTTCCGGCTTCACGTTCTCGCGCGGAACCACAATCAAGTCTAGCCCCGCCGGCAGTTTCGGTCGCGACAGCCGAAACGCCTCGCGCAACAACCGTTTCCAACGATTTCGCTTCACGGCATTGCCCATGACTCGACCCACCGACAGCCCAATCCGTGGGTGTGGCAACTCGCTCAGTTGACCTGCGATCCTCAGCAGCGAATCGCCGGCCCAGCACTTCCGCTCGTATACTCGGCGAAAATCCGTCCGCGATCTAAGCCGCATCGCCTTGGTAAATCGCTGGTCGTTCATGGGCGGAGTCAAATCACCGTGACACACGCAATGTGCGCAATCACTCTGGCCAGAAAACGTGGATCAACGCCGATGACAATCGTCTTTCACCGGTTCGAACGAGAACATTGGATCGCGATCGCGTGTTTGGAAAGATTCGCCCTTCTGGGCATCCGCTAAATTTGCTCCCAACCAAGCGTTCGTCGGAATGCATCCGTGCTCATCGGCGTTCACTCGACTTACTCGGCTAAAGTTACCCAATGTCGTGCCGTCGCGCCCCTGGAATGGAAAATCGGCTACCATCGCAAATCGCGCCGCGGATTTATCGGATGCTGCTCGTCGAGCTTGCGAATCGCCGTCGCCGTCCCCTCGTCGATTTCTTTGGGAAGCATGATTTGTACCTCGGCATACAAATCCCCGGGCAAACCCGATTTGGACTTCACGCCGTGGCCGCGAATGCGCAGTTTTGTGCCGCTACTGGTGTGCGGCGGAACGCGCAGCGAAATTGTTCCGCTTGGCATTGGTACATCGACCTTTGCCCCACCGACCGCTTCGCTCAATGTCACCGGAACGCGAACGATCAAGTCATTGTCGCGACGTTGAAAAAACGGATGGGCCGCAACATGCACGGTCAGCAAAATATCGCCTGCCGATCCTTTACCGCTTCCCGGTCCTCCTTGCCCTCGCAGGCGAATTTTGGCGTTGTCCTTCACGCCAGCCGGAATTTTAACTTCGATCTGATCGACTTTGCCCTCTGGCCGCTGCACGCCCACACTGACTTTTCCTCCTTGAATCGCCGTCTGAAATGGAATATCGATTTCGCTTTGCACATCGGCCCCCCGCTGGGCTTCTGCGCTACCCTTTCGTTTTCGTCCGCCGGATTGAGCGCGGCGGAAGTTTCCAAATAGCTCTGCAAACCCACCTCCTCCCGATTCGCCGAATCGCTCGCCAAACAGTTGATTCAAATCGACTTCATCAAAACCCGGCGCGCCTTGCGTATACCACGATTGCCCGCCGCGAGGTCCAGTTCCAGCGCCCGCACCTGCTCCCATCGATTCAAACGAACTGCCATAACGATCATAGAGCTCGCGCTTGCCGGAATCGTTCAGCACGTCGTATGCCGTCTGCACCTGCTGAAATTTTGCTTTGGCGGTTTTGTCGTCTGGGTTCATATCGGGGTGATACTTTCGCGCCAAAGCACGATACGCCTTCTGAATTTCGGCTTGCGACGCGTTTCGCTCGACCCCTAAAGTATTGTAGTAATCTTCAGCCATTCCAAATCCAAGGGAACCACGAGACACACGGGTATATTCCAGTCAAGATATTGTAGAACCTTTCCGCAGCGGGCAGCAAGGACAATGCATTGGAGTCTGAAGTTGGTGCGGAATAATGCTTTCTGCCTGGGCAAATCAATCCACGCACCGGCTACCGCTCCGTTCGCACAGGCCATATTTTGGAGTCTCTGATCGTAGGTTGAGATTCGGACTATGCTAGATTTGAGCAGCAACCGCGGCTGCCGCCGGTTCGTTCAAAATGCCTGCCAAATTGTAGAAATCGAAATGAATCGTCGACTCGCATGGATTGTCGCAATTCTCTGGCTCCATCAATCCACGTTAGCGCACGCTTCAGGCCGCCTCGTGCTCAATGCTGTCGACAAGGAAACCGGCAAGCCGCTGGCCGCTCGTATTCATCTGCAAAACGGCCAAGGCAAGCCCTTTCGCCCCGCCAAAGTGAAAGGGGGTATCGTTTCGGGCGATCACATCGTTTTCGCCGACAAGTTGACGCTCGAACTTCCGAACGGCAGGTACAACTTCGTCATGGAGCATGGTCCCGAATATCGCGTCATGAACGGGAACTTCGAGATTCAGAATTTTGCCGACGACAGCAAAACGGTCGAACTGACGCGGTTTTGCGATCTGGCGAAAGAAGGCTGGTTCAGTGGCGACCTCGACGTCGAACGCTCCGATTTGGAAATCAAGACGCTGATGCAAGCCGAAGACTTGCACGTTGTCCCGCTCGTTACCTGGACCAACAAGAAAAATCTATGGGACATGCGAAAGCCGCCGAAGCAATTAGTCAACCAGTTTGACGATTCGTTCTTCTGTCGCGTGATGGGGGGCCGGTGGACGACGCCGGGATCTACCCTGCGACTATTTCAACTCGATCGGCCGCTCGACTTCCCGGCCGAATTAGCCTCGACGGATGCCACTGAAAAAAAGCTAGCAGCCGTATTGGGCAGTTTGCCTTTGATGTCGCTGCTCGAAAAGGAACATCGCGAGCATGGAGCATGGATCGATGCCGGCGCGCCGTTCGCACGCGACCTGCCGATTTGGATCGCCGCGGGCTTGGTCGATTCCGTGCAAATCGCCAACTGCCATCTTGAACGCCAAAGTGTGGTGGCAAACGAAGCCGGTGGCTGGCCGCGCGATCTGGCGCTGTTCGCCGGCCCGCACGGCAACGGCCGTTGGTCGCAAGAAATCTATTACCGCCTTCTCAACTGCGGCCTGCGAATTCCACCGACCGCCGGCAGCGGCTCAGGCGCAAACAACAACCCAGTCGGGTACAACCGCGTCTACGTTCACACCGGAGTCACGACTGAAGTTGAGCATCCCGAGCTGTTCACTTGGGACTCCTGGTGGAACGCCCTGCGAGGCGGTCGCGTCACGATCACCAACGGCCCTCTCTTACGAACCGAGGTTGAAGGGCAACTTCCCGGCCACACATTCAAAGCCGACGTCGGCCAGACTCTCGAACTGGCGATCGCGCTGACGCTTTCGACCCGCGACAAAATCCGCTATCTCGAAGTCGTGAAAAATGGCCGCACTGAAATTTCGGTCAACCTCGACGAATTCAAGCAGGCCGGCGGCAGATTTCCACCGCTCAAATTCGACGAAAGCGGCTGGTTTGTCATCCGAGCCGTGGCGGATAACACGACTACCTATCGCTTTGCCACGACCGGCCCCTACTTCGTCGAAATCGGCTATCGGCCGCGAATTAGTCGCGAGAGCGTAAAATTCTTTCTGGATTGGACCAGCAACCGCGAAGCAGAAATCGCAAATCTGAGCCAAGGCGGCTCCGAATTTCAGTCGACAAAAACAACCGTCGAGCAGGCTCGCGAATTCTGGCAACAGTTACTCGACAAGGCGAACGCCGATTAGCAATGCAATGTTCAAGGCTCTAATTCGCCCCATCCGTGCCGTTCGCCTCGACCACCGCTTCGATCCTCGCCGATCCATTCCCATGTAGATTGGGAGCACTCAGGCGAATTTCGCTCGAAGCGGTCGTCGTGCCGGCTCGCAGCGACAGCAGTTTTTCTTGAACGCGGTAGGCTGGCTCATGGTCGGCCCGCGGCGGGCGAATGAATGCGCCATCTGGATGTAGCACGCGGGCTTTCACATTGTCCATGAGGTACGCCGGCACAATTTCGCGCAAAATACGATCGCGCAGGTCGGCTTGCTCGATAGGAAACATCACTTCAACCCGCCGATAGAAATTTCGAGGCATCCAATCGGCGCTCGACAGAAAAACTTTAGCTTCCGAATCGGGTCCAAACACGTAAATGCGGCTATGTTCGAGGAACCGGTCGACGATGCTTCGCACGCGAATGTTCTCCGAAATCCCCGGCACTCCCGGACGCAAACAGCAGACGCCACGATCGACCAAGTCGATCGGCACTCCCGCTTGGCTGGCCCGATACAGCGATTCAATCACGCGATGATCGACGATCGCATTGAGTTTGGCAAAAATTCGAGATGGCTTGCCGTCCTTCGCACGCTCCGTCTGCTCTTCGATCAATTGCAAGGTACGGCGGTGCAAATCGGTGGGTGCGATGATTAGTTTCCTCCACGGATGCCCTTGCGAATAGCCCGTGAGCAGGTTGAACAAGGCCGTCGCATCGGTGGCAATGTCGTCGTCGGCCGTGAACAGGCCCAAATCGGTGTAAAGCAGTGCCGTGGTTGGATTGTAGTTGCCCGTTCCTAAGTGTACGTATCGCCGCAGCGTATTGCCTTCTTGGCGCACGACGAGCGACAGCTTGCAATGCGTCTTCCAATCGAGAAAGCCAAACACGACATGCACACCGGCACGTTCCAATTGCCGCGCCCACGAAACGTTGTTGGCTTCATCAAACCGGGCCTTGAGTTCCACGAGGGCCGTCACGTGCTTGCCATTGTCGGCGGCTTGAATCAACGCCCTCGTGATCGGCGAGTCGCCGCTGGTGCGGTAGAGTGTCTGCTTGATGGCTTGTACTTTCGGATCGTTGGCCGCCTTGATGACAAAATCAACCACCGCGTCAAACGAATCGTACGGATGGTGCAGCAAAATATCGCGTCGGGCAATCGTGGCAAACAAATCGTCCCGCCTTCGCAGCCCGCGCGGCATCTGAGGCGAAAATGGCGGATCGCGCAACGGTTCGCGGCCAGGCAGTTTCGCCAGTTCCATGATCGCCGACAAATCGAGCGGACCTGGAATCCGATAAACTTCGCTGTAACCTTCTGGCGTATTATCCCGAATGGCCTCTTCGTCGATAATCATTCTCGACAACTCTTCGCTGCCGCCGGCGGCTACTTCCAATCGCACCGCTTCGCCGCGTTGGCGAGTCTTGAGACGATCTTCGATCAGTCGCAGCATGTCGTCCGATTCTTGCTCGAGCAAATCGATGTCGCTGTCGCGCGTAATTCTGAACGTCGTCCATGAAAGCACCTCGAAGCCGCCGAACAATTCCGGCAACTTTGCCGATACGACATCTTCGAGCAAAATAAACTGCCCGTCGTCTCCTTGACCAAGCGGAACTAATCGCGGCAACACTTGCGGAACCTGCACGACCGCAAACAACTGCTTCGGCCCCAAGCCGCGGCGGCGCTCCAACATCGCGGCCAAATACAATCCGCGGTTGTGATAACGCGGGCTCGGATGCGCTGGATCGACGGCCATCGGCGTCAAGATGGGCATCGCTCGCTCGCGGAAAAATCGATCGACGGCCATTCGCTGCTCGTCGCTCAATTCGTGGGGACCGAGCAACCGAATTCCTTGACCTGCAAGCGCCGGCCGAACCGCCTCGTTCCAACACCGATATTGCCCGGTCACCAATTCTTGCGTCCGCTTGGTAATTCGCTGCAACTGCTGCACCGCCCGCAATCCATCGGGGCTGTAATCCTGCGGCGCCCCGTCGCCGAACGCCTGTTCGCGCAACCCAGCAACACGGACCATGAAAAATTCGTCAAGGTTTGCGCTAAAAATCGCCAGGAACTTCACCCGCTCAATCAGAGGGGTCTGTGGATCTTCCGCCTCCTCGAGTACGCGGCCGTTGAATTCCAGCCAGCTCAGCTCGCGGTTGATAAATAGGTCGGGAGTAAAAGTTTGTTCGTCCACGGGTTATTGCGCCTTCTACGGGAAAGGCTTTCCTGCCTGCCAGAATCCGTGCGGCGGGCATGAGATCCGGCCCAAAATACCGCCACAGTTCTATCTTACGGGGCCTTGGAGGCCGATGGAACCGACTGTGAGAGTTTATCGACGACGGGCTTTTTGCCGCGTGACGAAAATGTTAGGACCATAGGCCGATCGTCGCTCGGCACAGGAAATCGCAGCCTTTATGCGGCTTTTACCTGCTTTGCAATCCACCGGCAAATCCGCTTCGACCGTCGTTGCAATGTCAACTGGTATCATCGATGCAATGGTTCGCTTTCGCTCTGCACCTTAAACCGTAAACCGACTCATGCCCGCCGACTGGCGACCTCTTTATCCGTTTTCTCCCCACGAACTTCGCTTGGGCGGGCATCGCTATCACTACGTCGACGAAGGCCAAGGCCAACCGCTCCTGCTGGCTCACGGTAATCCGACTTGGTCGTTCTATTGGCGGAATCTAATTACCGCGTTCCGCGACCGTTATCGAGTCATCGCCATCGATCACATCGGCTGCGGCCTGAGCGACAAGCCGCAAAATTATCCGTATCAATTGTCGCAGCACATCGAAAATCTTAGCCGTTTGGTCTGCGTGTTGGATTTGCACGACGTCACGCTTGTCGGCCACGATTGGGGTGGCGCGATCGGCCTAGGCGCCGCCTTGCGAACCCCTGACCGGTTCGCGCGATTTGTGATGTTCAATACCGGCGCATTTCGGTGCCGTTCGATGCCGCTGCGAATTCGCATCTGTCGCACTCCAATCTTGGGGGCATTTGCACTGCGCGGCCTCAACGCATTTCTCCGCGCCGGCTTTCACCTGGCCATTCGCAACAAGCGATGGCTGACTCCGGAGGTACGCGCCGGCTATCTGGCTCCGTACAACTGCTGGAACCATCGAGTTGCCATCGACCGTTTCGTCAACGACATCCCCATGAAACCGCGGCATCTTAGCTACTCGGCGCTACTGGCCTTAGAAAACGGCATCTCGACACTCGCCGACCGTCCTTGGCTGTTGCTGTGGGGCATGCGAGATTGGTGCTTCCACTCGTGGTTCTTAGATCGCTTCCTTGAAATCATTCCCCGCGCCGAAGTCCACCGGTTTGTCGATGCTGGCCACTGGGTTGTTGAAGATGCCATGTCTGAATCAATCGAAAAGCTGAGAGTATTCTTAGCCGCAACCAAGGCAGAAGTGGAGCAACGAAGAAGGGGAGGACATACACTTGCTGCACCCAGCTAACGATACTCCGCATCTCCCTTTCTCCCCTGCATGATCCAACCGCATGAAAGCCTCGCCCCTCACCCTCGGCCAGTGTACGGTGCTGGCCTGCCTCCTCGAAGCCACCGCGCCGAAGCCCGGCAACATTCACCGCGGTGCCGACTTCGATGATTTGACGTACACCGATCTGGTCGCTGCCAGCATCGCGATTGCGCCGACGATCGATCGCGCTCCGGAGCAGAGCCTCGGCCAAACGGCCCTCCAAGCTGTTCGAGCGGCACAAACGCTCGTCAAGACAAACGCCAATTTGGGCATTATTTTGCTCGTTTCACCACTGGCTCAAGTGCCGCGCACGACGAAACTAGCCGATGGCATCTCGGCAGTGCTTTCGCAACTATCGATCACCGATGCCGCCGATGTCTATCAAGCGATTCGCGAAGCCAATCCTGGCGGTTTGGGCAAAGTGAAAGAAGCTGACGTCTCAGGCCCACCTTCCACTGCTCTCGTTCAGGCAATGCAACTGGCCGCCGATCGTGATTTGGTGGCTCGGCAATACACCAACGATTTTCACGAAGTGCTTCACGTCGTCGTGCCGCGGCTGTTGGCGGCAAGATCCCATGGCTGGTCGCTCAACGATTCAATTGTTAATGTCCACCTGCAATTGTTGAGCAAATATCCCGACAGCTTGATTGCCCGCAAGTGCGGACTCGAAGTAGCACGACAAGCCGCCGACCATGCTGCTCACGTGTTATCCATGGGCCATCCCGGCGACGAAGCATTTCAGCAGGCGTTGGCCGACTTCGACTTCTGGCTACGCTCCGACGGCCACCGTCGCAACCCCGGCACGACCGCCGACTTGATCGCCGCCGGCCTCTTTGCTGCGCTGCGAGAGGGCCTCTTTGCCGGGCAGTCTCTCTAGCTGGACAAGCATTTTGCAAGCTCGCAACTTGTCAGGTTTCACTGCCCCGACCTACTGCCCGTGCTGGTAATTGTCTACCTTGCTTAAATCCAGCGTTTCATTCGTCATCTTGCCTGGCACGACCCAAATTTCGCCAAACAGGTTGTCTTGCTCGAGCAGCACGCCATGATGCCTCGCCAGTTCCATGGTCGCTAGAAACAGTCCGATCAACGTCGATTTATTCGTATGCGGACGGAACAACTCGGACATCGCCAGCCGCCCGTGCATCATCAACTGCGAGTGAATCCGCTGCATATAAACTTCGATTGGCGTGTCGTCATAAATAATGTTCGATGGCCCGCTCGTCGCTTGCTCGCGTAAGATGCGGCCGAAGGCGCTGACCAAGTCCCACAGCTCGACTTCATGAATTGTCTCTTCCGCCGGATCGCGCGACCGTTGGGGCAAATCGCTACCTAGCCTCCGGTACCGTTGCTGCCAGGCCCGGCCGCGCTCGTCGAGCATGCTGGCGGCGTCTTTGAATTGCTTATATTCCAATAACCGGCGGACCAAATCTTGCCGCGGATCTTCCAGCGGCTCTTCAATCTCCTCTCCATGGGGCAACACCGAGCGCGACTTGATTTCGATCAGCGTGCTTGCCAGGTCGAGAAAATCACCGACGCCGTCAACGTCCAACTCCTGCAACACTTCAAGATACTGAAGGAATTGCTCCGCGATCGGCGCAATGGGAATTTCCGTGATCTCTACCTCATGCTTGCGCACTAGAAAGAGGAGCAAATCCATCGGTCCGCGGAAGACATCGAGGTCGACGCGAAAGTTCATTGGGTGATTTGTCGGTGGTCAGGTGTCCGTCGTCAGTTGCTGTTTCGCATGCGGCATTTGTCATTAGACCGCATCGACACTCTGATTTCCAAGCTCAACAACTGGCAACCGACAAATAGCAACAGCCTACCTCGCCGATTTCCATCCACCCGACCCGCCATCGGATGCTGCCCCGGCATTGGGCGATTTCCAGGTATTGCTGGCCGCTGATGCCGTCGGCGTCGAATTGGCCGCTATGTCGTCAGGGGCCTTTAGCTTTCCCATCGCGCCCCAATCGAATGGTGCGGCCTCCTCCGCAGAGGTTAATTGGACCTTGGGGTCGTTGTGAGCTGGCGCTTCGGTTGGACGCAGCGCTGCGATATTCTTCGCCGCCGGGTCTACTTGCAATTCAGCAGGCTGCGCAAGTCCTCGAACTTTCATCGTTCCAGCGCCGGCGTGATTTCTCTTTGCCGTACCGGCAACGGTTCGCTCATCGGCCACCGGATTGGCCGAAGCCTTCACCAGAGGCTTCCCAATCGGTCGGCCCGCGTCCATCAGTTGCGGTCCTTGGATGGACCCTTGGCCGGTTCGCACGGGGGGCGTCGGCAATTCTTCGTCGTTGGGCTGCATGGCCGGTGTCGGTTGACCTTTCAGATCTTCCGGAGCGGCCATCGTCGGCTCGCCTTGCTCGTGCCCTGCCGTGCCGTCGGTATTCTGAAACTGTTCGAATGGTCCGCGGCTAACAACGGCCGGGCGGGTGAAGCCGTAATCCATATAGATGCCGGCGTCGCGAGCGCGTGCACGGCGAGTGGCATCGAAGTACGCCTTGGCCGGCCAGGGGCCTTCCGCCAGATAAACGCCGTTGTATTCCAGCAACGAGCCTTTGCGGAAGTGGACGAACATGATCGCTTTGTTGTAATCCACTAGCGTACGGTAGTAGGCCGCTTCAGCGTCGGCCCGGCGGCGTTGAGCTTCCAACAGCAAGTCGAGCGTCACAGTACCGGCATCGTAGGCCGCCTGCACGGCTTGCACCTGTCGCTCGGCCGCGACGCGGCGATTGAGGTTCGTTTCCGTCAGGTTGTAATTGGTATCAACGCTCCGGAAATCGTCCGTTAGCTGATGCGACAATTCCAGTTCTTGCTCTTGCAGAACCGCGCGCTCGCGGGCAAGTTGCAGTTGCTGGTTTCGCACCGCCGCCAACGGCTGACGGAAACCGATCGGCATGTTCGCTTGCAAGCCCATTTCCCATTCCTGGTACTTGCCCGAGGCCAAGGTTGAAAAGGCATCGGTCGGCGAGATCGGCCCCGCGACGGTGAAAGGCTGACCTGGATAGTTCAGCAAATCGTGTCCCAAACCCAGCCAGCGATAGGTGCCGATTGCATCCAAGCGGGGAAGCAACAGGTTTTTCGAGGCGAGTAGCTCCATTTCCTTTTGCTTGATCAACCATTTTTGCTGACGCAACTCGACCGAGCGGACCAAGCTTTCCGCATGAATTTCGGTATAGTCGAACCGCACTCTGGCATCCGTTGGTGGATCGGCTGGCCGAATCAGGCGACCGTCGGTGGCGGCTAGCCCCATTTGGAATCGCAAGCGATTTTCTGAACGAAACAGATTCGCTTGAGCGGTCTCGACTTGGCTGCGAAAGAAGAAGTATTGCTCGCGTGCTTGAGCTTCTTTATCCGCCTCACCTCCTTTGGCCTCGCCAATGAACAGCGCATGAACTTTCTTCCAGGTTTGCAGAGCGGAATCGCGCCCCGACTTCGCTGCCTCCAAGAAACGGTAGGAAAAATAGAGTTCCCAATACGATTGCTCCACGTCGGCTACGAAGTCTCGCACGCCGGCTTCAAAGTCGGCAAGCCGCTGATCGACCCGGAGTCGAGCAATCACAATACCGTCGTACTGCAAGTAAGTGCCAATTCCTCGTAGCGGATCGAACGGCCCGGCGATCCGGTTGAACTGGCTGCCTGCTCCTTGCAACAACGGCTGACGAACGCTGGCTTCAAAGTTGACGCTCCAATCGCTGGCAACATCGCGAAAAGGCTGGTTGCTGTCGTTGTAAATCAGGTTATTTCTAAACGCAAATTCCGCACCCGTAGCAGCTCGCTTCGTAATCGCCTCTTGGAAGGTTCCCAAACTCTGATCGAGAAAGCGATTTTGGAAGAAGGACGTGGTAGGGCTAATCTTCACGTTTTGTGGCCGGTTATTTCTGTCCCAAACCATGCTGGCGGACAACTGCGGATCGAACTGCGACAACGCCCCTTCGGGACCGAAGATGGGATCCGCCTCTGTGATCGCCACGTCGTACACCGTCGAAATCGCTTTCGGCTGTCGTTGAATCACGTCGGGCGCTGCATTGATCTGTGGTTGGGCAACGTTGAATTGCTGCCCGAACACGCGCAGGCCAAGCGAACGCATTACCTTGCCGTTTTGCAGAGCAATCCGCACCGCATCTTCGAGTTTCAAATCCCAAGGCTCAAAGGCGTCGGGATTGCTGACCGTCAAGGGCTCCGGTGGATTATCGACTTCCTGTAGGCTGCAGGTTTCGGCATCGGGAAATTCAATGTTGGTGGCCATTCCCACATAATGCGATAAATCACCGTCCTCGCCGAAATAGAACGGCTGCGCGGGAGAACACCCCGTTGAAAGCGCCATGGGTGCCAGCAGCGCCAGCAAAAGTAGAAATCGCGAGCGGAAGCACATGCGGTAAATCATCTGGGTTCACATCCCCCGTTGGAGCAGCTCTGGCCACTATATGAAACCGAGTCTATCCAAGACTCGCGGCCACTCATGCCACGCATGAGTGATAGCGGCCATCACTGCCGAGTTCAGTTTCCCCCCGATGATTGCCAGCAGGCAGTGTCCTCATCAGGCTCCGCCGTGAATGTGCATCACGCTGGAGCGTGACGCCTACGAAACGGAGCGCAAATAGCGCGCACTGCCGACAGAACAATCGGCAGCATAGATATCGGCTGCCTAATCCATAAACTTTTGCGAAAAGGAAAAGTTGACGAAATTACGTCAACCTTATAATTCTTTGTTATTTTTCCATATACCCCATTTTAACCTGATATCGATTCATGCTCGGCATAGATGCAGCTCGGAAATAAACCCTTGACCTGGCGGTAATAATAGAATCGATCTACATGAACCGCGACGATGCTTTTGCACTGGTATGTGAATTTACGCAGAGTGAGTCCTTGCGCAAGCATATGCTGGCCGTTGAAGCGGCCATGCGGGCCTACGCCAGGCGGCTGGTGGAAGACGAAGCGAAATGGGGAATCGTCGGGCTACTGCACGATTTCGACTATGAGCGATGGCCCAACCCGCCCGATCATCCGCTTCGAGGTTCAGCGATCTTGGCGGAACGCGGGTATTCCGACGAGGTAATCTATGCGATTAAGTCTCACGCGGACTATGTGGTCGATTGTCCGCGCGTCTCACTGCTGGACAAAGCACTTTATGCCTGCGACGAATTAGCGGGGTTTTACACGGCGGTGGCGCGGCTACGGCCGGAGGGGATCCGCGGGATGCAAGCCAAGAGCGTACGGAAGAAACTGCAACAGAAGAGCTTTGCCGCCAGCATCAACCGCGACAACATCGTTCGTGGAAGCGTCGATTTGGGCGTTGACTTGGATGAACACATTCAAGTGGTGATCGACGCGATGTCAACCATTGCCGATCAACTCGGGCTGGGAAACAGTGAACCGCGCGGACCATCTGGCTTGGCAGTTTTTTAACAGCGGCCGGCGAGTTTCCATTCGCGCGCATGATTCGCGGAAGTCATCATCCGTAGTAGGCTCGCCCGCGACGATTTTGTTACACACATGTTGCCCGCGAGCGGTCAGACGAAATATTCCGTCGGGAGTTCCACAGATCCTATGCAAGCGGCCTCTCAAATCGACGATGACGCCTTTTGCCAAACAGGCGTGCCGTTTCGAATTTGTGCCGACAATTGAAATCGCTTCCCGAAGTTGACGAAGGCTTGAAGTCATCGTTCTATCTCCATTTGCCGAACGATCACTCGCTCGACAAGATCAAGCAGCGATCCTGCAGACTCAGATTGTGTTGCGGCATCTTAGCGATGATTTTCGTATTGCGGCTTCGAAGGACACCCCGATTGTCGTTCAAGGAATAGGCACAACGATTTTCCCACTGAATATCGATCTCACCGATCTGAGCAATTCAGAGCATGTGAATCACTTCATTCTGGCCTTTCGGGCCGTCCTGCAAAACAGCGACGGTACCAGCGACGCTAAGATCGGATTTCTTCGCTACATCAATTCGGACCCGACAGGCAAACACCCGACGGCCAATTGATTTACAACGAATTGCATTGCCGAGTTCAATCGTTGACGAAGAAGTAATCTTGGGGATTGAATATCCCTTCACTCGCAGGAATGTAGCCCATCGAGTAGGATACGGCCCTCGACAAGATTTGTACTGATCGGCGAACGACCAACCGCCTGGCAATCTTTCGTCCGCTCGTTACATAAAAAGCGCTTCGAATCCCCCGGAACTGGGCACAACCTCGGTCGCTGCGCACCGAACCGTTTGTGCCATTCCAAGTCGATTGGGCTTCTGCCGCCGCTCGCCGATCGACACCTGATTTCAGACGATTTCAACAGCTTACCGGTTCGATCTGTCTGGTTGTCATACTCCATCATTTTTTGAAGTGTAGGGGTGTCCAGTCTGCGACCATCGTGGTACTATACGAGATTCCGACAAGAAAAGCCGCTGGCGCGCGATGGACTGCCGCCGGCAAACGGGCGGCGACAACTCCCGCGGCGTGATTTGCCGCGCGCTTTCGCAGCATTCGTCCCACGTTGGCACCTTGCTCAAATACGCAAACTAAGTCCACTACCTGGATATGCCTGCTCCCGATATCGTGATTCGCGGCGCGCGCGAGCACAATCTGCGCGGCGTCGACGTGGTTTTGCCGCGCAATCAACTTGTCTGCCTCACCGGCGTGAGCGGCAGCGGCAAGAGTTCGCTGGCGTTCGATACGTTGTATGCTGAAGGGCAACGGCGATATGTCGAAAGTTTGTCGAGCTTCGCCCGGCAGTTTTTGGGGCAAATGCCGAAACCCGAAGTCGATCATATTTCTGGGCTAAGCCCGTCGATTTCGATTTCGCAAAAGTCATCAGGGCAAAATCCTCGCTCCACGGTCGGAACAATCACGGAGATTTACGACTACTTGCGGGTGCTGTTCGCCCGCGTCGGACAAGGGCATTGTCCGCAGTGCCGCCGGCCGGTAACGGCGCAGAGCCGCGAGCAGATTATCGAGCGGATTTTGCAATTGCCCGAGAAGACGCCGTTCTTGGTGCTCGCTCCGTTGATTCGGGCGCAAAAAGGAGAATACAAGGATCTGTTCGAGGATCTGCTGAAGCAGGGGTTCGCGCGGGCGCGAGTCGATGGCCAAGTGGTGCCGCTCAGCGACGATCTGAAGCTCGACCGGCAAATGCGGCATCACATCGAAGTGGTGGTCGATCGGCTGACGGCAGGACCGAGCGTACGCCCGCGATTGGCCGAAGCGGTAGAGATGGCGCTACGACTGGGTGCAGGAGAGTTAATCGTCGTTGTGGAAGAGAGGGTTCGGAGTTCGGGGTTCAGGGTTCAGGATGAGGACATTGCAAACGATGCTGACCTTCCACCTTCCACCTTCACGCTCTCCGCTCACTACGCCTGCACCCATTGCGGCATCAGCTTCGAGCCGCCCAGTCCGCAGCTTTTCAGCTTCAACAGCCCGCAGGGAATGTGTAAGCAATGCGATGGGCTCGGCGAAATTTATAGCTTCGATCCCGAAAAGCTCGTACCGAATGCGGACTTGTCGTTTGCTCATGGGGCGATTGAACTCGTCGGGCCTTGGCGCGACATGGGTCGGTGGCGGCGACATATCTACAAAGGCGTGGCCGACACGATGGAGCGAAAGCTCGAAATCGAGCCGGAAACGATGCTCGAAACGCCGTGGAAGAATCTATCTTCGGAGCTGAAAAATCTTTGGCTGCACGGAACCGGCGATGAGCATATCACGTTCACCTGGCGGAGCGGCGCACACGGGATGAAGTATGGCGGCAAATATGAAGGAATCGTGCCGCAGCTCTTGAAGAAGTATCGCGAGAGCAAGAACAAAATGCACCGGCGGATGCTCGAAAAGTTTATGCGCGTCGTGCCGTGTGCGTCGTGCACAGGAGCCCGACTCAATCCGCAGGCGCGAAGCGTGACCCTGACCTCGATGCATTCGAAATTCGCAGAGCAACCGAGCCGGTCGCTCCCCGAAGTATGTTCGTTGGCGGTTGCCGATGCAGCGGAGTTTTTCGGCGAACTACATCTCGATGAAACGAGCAGGAAAATTGCCGAGGAGGCTCTCAAGGAAATTCGCGGCCGGTTGGGATTTTTGGTGAATGTCGGACTCGATTATTTGTCCCTCGATCGCACGGCGCCGACGCTGTCGGGCGGCGAATCACAGCGAATTCGCCTTGCGGGGCAAATCGGCTGTGGGCTGGTAGGGGTACTTTACATTCTCGATGAACCGTCCATCGGGCTGCATCCCCGCGACAATTCGAAGCTGCTCGCTACGCTGCGCCAGCTTCGCGACAAAGGGAATACCGTCGTCGTCGTCGAACATGACGAAGACACCATGCGCGAGGCGGACACGATCATCGACGTCGGTCCTGGGCCCGGCGTGCGCGGCGGCGAAGTCGTGGCTGTGGGGCCGCTCGAGAAAATTATCAAGGCCGAACGCAGTGTGACGGGAAAGTTTTTGAGCGGGGAGCGAAGGATTGTGGTGCCGGAGCGGAGGAGGGTTCAGGGGGTAGGGTTCGGGAGCCAGATGGAGCAGAGTCGGAAGACGGAGGAAACACGGCAGTTTGCAGAAACTAAACAAAACCGGCGACGATCCTCGAAATCAACTCCTTCATCCAGCGAGAAAGTCGCAGATCATTCCGCCTGCCGCCTGCTGCCTGCCGCCTCCACATACCTTCGCATCGTTGGCGCTCGGCATAACAATCTGAAGCATGTCACAGTAGAGATTCCGCTGGGTACGTTTGTTTGCGTTACGGGAGTCAGCGGATCGGGTAAAAGTTCGTTGGTGAACGACATTTTGGCGGAGGCGCTCAATCGCGATTTGAATGCGGGAGTGGGAAACCCAGGAGCTCACGATCGGATCGAGGGGCTAGAACATCTCGACAAGTTGATTGCGATCGACCAGTCGCCGATCGGGCGGACGCCGCGGTCAAATCCGGCGACATATATCAAGCTCGCCGATGATATTCGCGATTTATTCACGCGGTTACCGGAGTCGAAGGCCCGCGGGTACAAGCCGGGACGATTTAGTTTTAACGTGAGCGGCGGACGGTGCGAAGCCTGTGAAGGGAACGGCTCGAATCGGCTGGAGATGGATTTTCTCGCCGATGTGTGGGTGACTTGCCCGGTCTGCGGCGGCCATCGGTTCAATCGTGAGACGCTGCAGGTACGGTTCAAAGGGAAGAATATCGCGGATGTGCTGGAGATGGATGTGCAGGAGGCGCTCGCGCACTTCGAGAATATTCCCGACATTCGCCGTAAACTGCAGACGCTGCACGACGTCGGGTTGGACTATCTCAAGCTTGGCCAGGCGTCGCCGACGCTGTCGGGAGGCGAGGCGCAGCGGATCAAGCTCGCGCGCGAACTGGTCAAGCGGAGCACCGGGCGGACATTGTACTTGCTCGACGAGCCGACGACCGGTTTGCACTTTGCCGACATTCAAATGCTGCTCAAAGTGCTTCACGATTTGGTGGATGCCGGCAACACGGTGCTGGTGGTCGAACACAATCTCGATGTCATCAAGACGGCGGATTGGATGATTGATCTTGGGCCGGAAGGAGGCGCTGCGGGCGGGGAAGTGGTGGCCGTGGGGACGCCAGAAGAAGTTGCCGGGGTTCAGCGTTCAGGATTCAGCCGTCAGCAGGCGGAAGAGGAACGGGTGCATTCGAACGTGGGGGGCAATGGGCACCGGTCGAAACGTACTGTTTCGCATACCGCGATGGCACTTGCTCCGATTTTGAACGGCCCCTCGCCCGCGTCCCTGAAATCGAAGGGGAATGAGCCGTCGAATCGTCGCAGCGCGAATGGCCAGATTTTCGGCGAGCAAACGATTCGCGTGCGCGGGGCGTGGCAACACAATTTGAAAGGCGTCGATGTCGACATTCCGCGCGATCAGATGACGGTGTGCTGCGGGCTGAGCGGATCGGGAAAAAGTTCGCTGGCGATGGATACGATTTACGCGGAAGGGCAGCGGCGATATGTCGAAAGCCTGAGCGCCTATGCCCGCCAGTTTGTCGGGCAGATGCAGAAGCCGAAGCTGGAACATATCGAGGGACTTTCGCCGGCGATTGCGATCGAGCAGAAAAATCTTGGGCATACCCCGCGGTCGACGGTCGGCACGGTCACTGAGATTTACGACTATTTCCGCGTGTTAATGGCGCGACTCGGAAAGCCGTACTGCCCCGCGTGCAATGAGCCGATTGGCACGCAGTCGGCCGATGAAGTGATCGAGAAATTGATGGCCGAGCCGGACGGCACGAAGCTGTATTTGATGGCTCCGCTGGAGATTCGAGTCGGCGAAAAGTATGAAACGCTCTGGAGTGAAATGCGGGCGAACGGCTATCAGCGAATGCGCGTCGACGGGAAGACGTTCACCGTTGATGAGCCGCCCGAGATTGATCGCCGCCGCAAGCACGCGGTTGAGGTGATTGTCGATCGCATTGCGGTGCGGCCCGATGCTCGCAGCCGAATTGCCGGGAGCGTCGAAACGTCGCTGTCGCTCGGCAAAGGCGTGTTGACGGTGGCGTATCCGGTCGATGACGTGCCAGAGAAACGCTGGCGAACGGAAGTTCACAGCCAACATTTTGCCTGCGACAAATGCGGGCGCAGTTTCGAGCCGCTGACTCCGCACAGTTTTTCGTTCAATAGTCCGCTCGGTTGGTGCGCCGAGTGCGAAGGCTTGGGAACGCAGCTTGGGGCGAACCCCGCAGTGCTGGTCCGCGATCCGAAACTGTCGCTCGCCGAGGGGGCGATCGCGCTGTGGCCGCCGGCGCAGGGGGCGATCTTTGCGGCAATGCTTCAGGTGCTGGCGACGCATGCTGGCGTGCGCATCGATGTGCCGTTTGAGCAGCTTACTTCGAGCGAACGGCGCGTCGTGATGCATGGCGCAGGGGATGATTGGATTGACGTGAGAGTTCAGGAGTCGGGAGTCCGGAGTCGGGAAAATGCGGCAGGCGGAAAGCAGAAAACAGAATCGGCAGTGCCGACGTTTCGATTTCAGTACAAGGGGTTGTATCCGGCGCTGGAGGAGGCGGCGCGGTTGTCGCCGGCGATGCGCGGACAGCTTGAACATTTGACGGACGATGTCGAATGTTCGGCGTGCGGCGGGAGCCGGTTGAACGAATTGGCCGCGGCAGTACGATTGCGCGGGAAGACCATCGACGATCTGGGTCGGTTGCCGTTGGGGAAATTGTTGAACGAGCTTCACAACTGGCAACCGACGGGGTCGGAAAAGAAAATTGCCGGCGAGCTATTGCGCGAAATTTGCAACCGGACGCAGTTTCTAGTCGATGTCGGCCTTGAATATCTCAGTTTGAATCGCCCCGCGCCAACGCTTTCTGGAGGCGAGGCGCAGCGGATTCGGTTGGCGAGCCAGGTTGGCAGCGGCCTGTGCGGCGTGCTGTATGTGCTCGATGAGCCGACCATCGGGTTGCACCCGCGCGACAATCGGCGCTTGCTGTCGGCGCTACAGAAACTGCGCGACCTCGGTAATACCCTGCTCGTCGTCGAGCACGATCGAGAAGTGGTCGAAAGTGCCGATCAATTGCTCGATTTCGGTCCCGGCGCAGGAGAATATGGAGGGGAGATTGTCGCCCGCGGCAAGCCACAGCTAGTCGCGAAGGCCCGCGGCTCGGTGACGGGGCCTTTTTTGAGCGGGAAAAGCGCGATTGCCGTGCCGAGTCATCGGAGGATTCAGGGTTCAGGGTTCAGGGTTCAGCAGGGGAAAGCTGAAATTGGCAGCGAGATGTCGGAAAATAAACGGACGAAAAAAGGCAAGCGAGCGAAAGACTCGTTGGCTTCTGAACCTCGAACCTTGAACCCTGAGCCCTTCCTCCAGATCCTCGGCGCTCGCCACAACAACCTCCGCAATATCTCCGCACGAATTCCGCTCGGAACACTGACCGCGGTCACCGGTGTCAGCGGAAGCGGTAAGAGCTCACTGATTCAAGATATTCTCTATAAATCGCTGGCCCGGACGTTGCACCGGGCGCGGGAGATCCCCGGCATTCACGATGAAATTCGCGGCATCGAGCTCATCAACAAAGTCATTCAAGTCGATCAGCAACCGTTGGGGAATACGCCGACGAGCAATCCGGCCACGTACACGGGCGCGTTTGAATTGATCCGGCAACTTTTTTCGCAATTACCCGAGGCAAAGGTGCGCGGGTATCAGCCGCGGCGGTTTAGCTTCAATGCTCCAGGCGGCCGATGCGAGGCATGCGAAGGCAACGGCGAAAAAAAGATCGAAATGCACTTCCTGCCCGATGTTTGGGTGCAGTGCGATATCTGTCACGGCAAGCGATACAACCCAGAAACGCTGGCCGTGACGTATCACGGCCAGTCGATTGCCGACATCCTGGGATTGAGTTGCGGCAAAGCGCTCAAGCTGTTTGAAAACATTCCGAAAATCCGCCGCATTTTGCAAACGCTGTGCGACGTGGGGCTGGATTACCTGCGGCTTGGCCAGCCTGCGCATACTCTCTCCGGCGGCGAGGCGCAGCGTGTGAAGTTGGCCGCGGAGCTTGGTCGGCCCGATACCGGCCGAACGCTGTACTTGCTCGACGAACCGACCACTGGTTTGCATTTCGACGATATTCGGAAACTGCTCGACGTGCTGCATCGACTCGTCGATCTGGGAAACACGGTCGTCGTGATCGAGCACAATCTTGATGTCATTAAGACGGTCGATTGGATCATCGACTTGGGGCCTGAGGCGGGGGAAGCGGGCGGGTATGTGGTGGCGGAGGGGACGCCGGAGGAAGTGGTCAGGGTTTGGGGTTCGGGGTACAGGGTTCGGCCGAAGGAAGGTGGAAGGCGGAAGGCGGAAGCCGGGAAGCATCGAGAGCAGTCTGCGCCCGAACCCTCGATATCGCACACGGCCATCGCTCTAGCCCCAGTCCTTGCTGCCGGCCCTTACGTCGAGCGCAAGGCATACAATCCTGCCGCGACAGAGGCGAAGCGCGCTGGCGACTTGGATATCAATCAGGTCGGCAAGGAAGCCCAAATGCCCTGGGAGGCGGACGGCAGGAAATGGCACACGGTCGACCGAGTCGGCCGCAACGGCGAACCGGCGCGCTGGGAAGGGCGAGTCCTCGAAAGGATTGTCGATCGAATTCACGACTTGGGCGAGTTCAGCCCGACCAATTGGAACGATCGGAGCGTCGTCGAAATCTGTGCGACAAAGAAAGCGGATGGCTGGTTTCTGCACGCCATCACCGGCGAGCAGTGGCTGGTGAAACTAAAATTCCGTGTCGCAAAAGGAACGTTCGGTCGCGATGGGCTGATCAACAAGCTCGGCATGAAGCCCTTGAACGAAATGCACGACTTGCCGGTCTATGGAACAGACAAGCGAGTCAAAGTGAAAACGCTCCGCGGCCCCTGGCAGGAGATCGAACTGCGAGTTCATGCACTCGACGAGATCGATCACAAGCAATTTTGGCAGTTTATTGAGCAAGCCGTCGCAGGTTTCAAGAAGATTACCGAGCGCGTCAAGCAGGACCCAGAGTCGGTGATGCCGTGGACGGTGCTCGGCCGAAAATGGCATTTGATCCGCAAAGGATTTCCGCCAAGTAAGAAGATTGCCTGGCCGCCGGAAGTACTCGAGGAGTTGCTTGAAATGCTTCAGTCGGCGGCCCCGGACGCACAATTCTTGTGGAACAACAATCAATCGGTGACAGTGTTCATCCAGGGTCAGCGAGAGCCGTGGGCGCGGGTTTGGACGAAGAGACTCGCGGCGGTCGAACTGGCGCTGTGCGGCCCCAAGGGGCAGTTTGCGATGGGGCGAGTGGCCGAATTGGGCCAGGAACCGGAGTTTGACTCAAACCGAACTGACACCGATGTCATCAAACTGCGATTTGTATCCGACGACGATCTGCACCACGGTGATTTATTTCAATTTCTGCAACACCATGCATCCGCTGTCAAACGGTCTGGCTCGATCGCGCCAACTTAGTTTGCGGCAAAACGAAGCTGCTTCGATGCAGGGCGAAGGCGCGTCGCAATGGGTTCGGTGACGGCATCGGCCCGGAGCATCAATCTAGCATGAGTCTGCCGGAATTGCAAAAAATTGCAAAAGCGATCGGCCCTGCCTCGACCACTGGTAAAACTGCTCGTCAATTCCGCCTCGATTCCGCTATAATGGCGCTGTTCGCCGCACAGCCGAGAAATCGTGAATCATCGAGGTCTTCCATGGATGCGCTTCGTCGCCAGGTCGCGATTGCTCGCCGTCGATTGGTCGTGCAGCAGTTCTTTGGCACGCTGGTTTGGACTCTCTTCGCCACGCTGATGACAGCGGCGGTGGCCATTGCCGTACAAAAGTGGTTTCTGCCAGACCTCGATGCGAATCAGTGGGCGATGTGGTGGAGTAGTGGCGCGCTGAGCGTCGGCCTGCTCGCGGCCACTGCTTGGACTTGGATCATCCGCCGGCGCGACTTCGATGCGGCGTTCGAAATCGATCGTCGCTTTGGACTGCAATCGCGTGTCGCCAGTTCGCTGGCTCTTGCAACCGACGAGCTGGAAACACCGTTTGGTCGGGCGCTGCTCAGCGATACGCTGCGACAAGTCGGTCGCATCGACGTGGGCGAAAAGTTCCCTGTCGTTCTCGGTCGCCACAGTTGGTTGCCGCTGGTACCGGCGGCGGTGGCGGCCGCGCTATTTGTCTTCTTCAATCCGCAGCGTTCGGCTGAAGCCCAGGCCAAAGCCGATGCCCTCGCCGTCAAGAAGCAAATCGACGAATCGATCAAGCCTCTCGCCAAGAAATTCGCGGATCGCAAGCAGGAGGCGACCGAACAAAGGCTGAAGGAAGCAGAGCATCTATTCAACAAGCTCGAACAGGGAACGCGCGATCTCAAGAAACGCGACGGCGACCGCAATCGGGCACTTGCGAAGCTAAACGACCTGGCCAAGGAACTCGAAAATCGCCGCGAGAAATTGGCCGCAGGGGAAAGATTAAAACAGCAGCTTGCGCAAATGAAAAACATGTCCAGCGGACCGGCCGAGCAATTGGCTCAAGCATTGAAAACCGGTAATTTTCGGCGGGCGATTCAGGAACTGGAACATCTGAAAGCCCAACTGGCCAACAGCAAACTCGCTCCAGAAAAGCAGATTGCATTGGCCGACCAGATGAACGCGATGAAAAGCGCGCTTCAGAAAATGGCCGACGCTCAAAAGAAAATTGAAGCGGCGCTTCAGCAACAAAAGGAACACGCGGAGAAGGCGAGCGATCATGTGGCTGCGCAAAAACTTCAAAATCGGCTCGACAAGTTTGCCGGCCAAAAGCCGCGGATGGACATTCTGAAGGAATTGGCCAATCAACTCGGCCAATGCGCTCAGTGCATGAAAAACGGCGACGGCGCCAAAACGCAAGCCAACCTCGCGGAACTTGCCAAGCAGCTTGGTGAAATGGAACGGCAAGCCGCCGAGATGGCAATGCTTGATGGTGCGCTCGACGAAATTCAAGCCGCCAAAAATGCGATGGTTTGCAAGCACTGCGATGGTCAAGGGTGCAAAGAATGCCAAGGCAGTCTGCTGGCTAGCCAAACCGGCAAAGGCCGGCCTAGCAAGGGGATTGGCCGCGGCGAAGGCGACTGGGGGCCGCGCCCAGAAGGCCCGCAAGAATCCAAGACGTATGACTCGCGCGTGCGGTCCAGCGTCGGCAAAGGCTCGGCCGTCGTGACGGGCCTGGTCCATGGACCCAATGTGAAAGGGGCCGTGCTGGAAGACATCAAGTCTCAGGTCGAAGCCGCCAAGCACGATCAGTCCGACCCACTCACCGATCAACGGCTGCCGCGACAACAACGCGACCACGTGCAACAATATTTCGACGCTTTTCGCAGCGGAAAATGATCGGCCATCCAACTATCGCACTCAACGCGGCAGTCATGGAAATGGCACGTGAGAGCCTCGAATTCGCCGTTTGCACTGGTCGAAAGGGTTAGGCCGCGTAACGAGTTCGCGAGTGGGCGAGAGATCAATATATCGGTCGCATTGGCGAATTTTCAGGTTATATTGGATGTGTGCTCTGCGCGGTCACCCATGATGTGTCCGAGCTTCCTGCCGCGCCTGCCAGGCGGTTGGGGCGACCCTGCCTCCAGACCGGTTCGACTCGGAAAGGCATCATTCTTGACTGGGTGGAGCTTAGGCCTTTCCCCGCCCTCTTGCCGTCGAAATGACCCTATGATCAAAGCTGTATTGATTTTTGCAACGGCCTTTGCCTTAGGCGATCAGCAAGTTGTCGAAGAGAAAGCCGCGGACGGCTCGATCAAAGCACGCCGCGAGATGGCCGAAGACACACGTGGCCACTGGACGCTACACGGCCTGGAAACGATTTTCCAGGTTGGTGGCATCAAGACCTCGGAGACCGCCTATCGTTACGGTGTAAAAGACGGTCCCTGGCGAGAGTTTTATCGTAGCGGCACCGTGAAAGTCGAAGGCGCCTACCACAACGACAAGAAGGAAGGCCCCGAAGTCCGCTATTCGGACTCGGGCGACCGCACCAGTGAAATTCACTATCGTGCCGGCGTACGAGAAGGTAAGACGCGCTCTTGGGTTGGGCAGCACCCCGTCGTGGACGCCAACTACAAGGACAATCAACTCGACGGCGCTTACCAAGAGTGGCACGTCAATGGCAATCCCAAAGTCGCTCGAACGTACCGCGATGGCGAAGTCGATGGCCGAGAACGCCGCTGGTACGACGACGGTAAGCCACACGTCGACGTGAACTACAAATCGGGAAAGAAAGACGGCGACTATCGTCGGTGGCATTCCAATGGCAATTTAGAGATTGCGACCACCTACAAAAACGACAAGGAAAACGGAACCTACGACGAGTGGTATCGCGATGGCGAGCCTAAACTGCACATGGAACTCATCGACGGCCAGCTACAAGGAGTGATGAAAGAGTGGTACGACGAAGAAGATCACCATAATTTGAAGTCGGAACGCCATTTCCGCAACGGCAAAGCCCACGGCAAGCAGATCACTTTTCATCCCAACGGCACGAAAAAGTTCGCAGCCGATGCCGCCGATGGCCGCCGCGAAGGCGCATGGACCGAATGGTATGACAATGGTCAGGTGCGCGCTGCCGGGCATTTCTATCAAGATCAGTACCATGGTGAAATCGACTATTGGCACAAAAACGGTCTTCCCTGGGCGATCAACTACTATTACCGCGGCAAGCCGACGGGACACTGGACCGAATGGGACGAAGAGGGCAACGTCGTCGAAGATCGAGACAATCCATAGCCGCGACATGCTCGATTGATCTTGCCGTCCAGCCGCTCAGAGAGACTCGGCAGCGACGGTTCTAACGCCGAATTTTCTACCGTCAACCAAGCAAGCGTGCGAATCTCGACAGGGAATCCGACCAGAACGACTTCGCAAACTACCCGCTTAAAAACGCCGTCGAGAAAATCAAAGAACGGGTGGCCATCAAATCCGACTAAAAAATCTTGCGCAAATCTGGGAGGAATCGATCCAACGAGAACCTTCAAACACTTGCATTGTGTTCCAAGCACCATTGTGTTCCAAGCACCGAAGCGAAAGGGCTTCTCCACGCTGGCTTCAGGCCGCTTGCACCGATTTCCTACCAATTTTCGTTCGCCCAGTCGCGGACAATCTCGGCTACCCGTTATGTCGCCTTCGCTGCAAGGGTGGTGATGCGAAGATGCCGGTCGTAATGCGCAGAGGCAAGGCGCATGCCGCGCGGGTCGAGGTCCATGTCGCGTGGTAGTGCGACGACGTCGAAGCGGTGGAAGTCTCCTTCTTGATCGGCCTTCCAAAACAGAATGTGCTTTGCGCCAGAGCCGCCACAGATGCCGATGAGGAATCCGTCGGGGTGAAAAACGACTCGCCAAAGAGGCCCCTTCAGGTCTTTGGCGATGTGCGACTGGACGATTTTCTGCGACTCCCATTCAAACCGCAGTGCCAGCGGCTCGCACACAGCGCCAAACGGATTGGAGGCGTTGAATGTGCCGCCGCAGGCGAACGATTTTCCGTCGGCGCTGATCGCCATGGTGCGGACGCCGCCGTATTCCGCATTTTGTCCTTTGTTTTCGGTATACAGCTTCTTGGCGTCGAACGAACGCTGCCATTCCCCTTTTTCCAGGCCCCATTGATGAACGTTGCCGCGCAGGTCGCCCGAGAGCAGGCAATTCGCAGCAGGATGAAACAAAACGCTGTAGACGGGCACCTCGTGCTTGACTAGTTCATGCACGAGCGCGCCGTCGGCCGCGTTCCAAAGTTTCACTCGCCGGTCGTTGCCGCCCGTGGCAATCAGCTTGCCATCGGGGCTGACGGCCAAGCAACGGGCCCAGCCGTGATGCGCGTCGATCGCGCGCAAAGGCTTTGGCGCATCCGCCGCGGTTGGCCAGAAAATCAGCCGCCCATCGGCGCCCGAAGTGTACGTCGTCTCACCATCGGGTGAAAAACCGATGGTCCATGGCCAGCTTTCGTGCCCTTCGAGTGCAGTCGCCTTGCCGTCGGCCAAATTCCAGCGCTGCACTCGATTGTTTTCCGCCGTCGAAAAGATAAAACGACCTTGCGGATCAAATCGGCATGAAATCAGCGGGCTATCGTACTGCCAGTCGGCTGAGATATGCGCGGCGACAGGGTCGACTTTAGCTGCTGCTGGAGGAGATTCACTCATAGGATTGTGCGCCTTGGCCAGTGATTGACTCCAGCAAAATGGTTGCCGGAGTGAACGGGGAAGAAAAATGGCAAACGGGAGCAATGCCCTGCATGAGTCGCATCTGCGCCACCCGTCCACTCCCTCTCCCGTCAGGGATCCAGCAGGATGAGCCACCCGATCTCGCACAGCTCGCGGCTTTAGGTGAGTAGCTCTTTGATCGGCGACGACATCGGGTCGGCCATCGGCAATTGTCGTCCTCCCACCTCGAACGACGCCGTCGAATCGAGCCCAAGCGCGCGCAGGTAAGTGTGGAACAAGTTGCCGTGGTCAACTTGCCCATCAACGATCTTCGTGCCGTCTTCGTTGGTCTTGCCGTACACAGCGCCGCGATGGATTCCGGCACCACCCAAGCACACCGACCAGGCGGCCGACCAGTGGTCGCGCCCATAATACTGGTTGATGTGCGGCGACCGGCCGAACTCCGAGAGCACCACGATCAGCGTGCTATCCAGCATCCCGCGTTCGGCAAGGTCGGCCACCAGGCAAGCAAAGCCCTGATCGAATTCGCCAAGTTGCTCAAGGTGAAAATCGAAATTCTCGCTATGCGTGTCGTAGTTCGAGTGGGCAACTTGCACAAATGGAATGCCGTTCTCCAGCAGTCGCCGTGCGAGCAAACAGTGTCGGCCGAAATCGTGTTGGCCATACCGATCGCGGTCTTTCTCTGGTTCTTTAGCGATGTCGAAAACGTCGCGCGACTCCATCAGCGAGAGCGCCTGTTCGTAGGTTTGTGTGTAGGCGTCGGTCATTGCGGTTCGCCGGTGCAGCGAAAATTGGCTGTTCACCTGACGGCGAAACACTTGGCGCGCCTCATCGGCTGCGGCGGCAATATCGTTTGGCCGCGTGGAATTCTGCGGTGGATTGCCATTGCCAAGCCTTACGCTTGCGAATTTCGGCCCCAAATAGGCGGAATCATTTCCGCGACCGCCGCCACCGCCGGGAGTGATCTTAATGTGTCCCGGCAACGATAGCGATTCCGGCGAGAGTGCCTTCGAGCAGACCGCGCCAAGTTCAGGGTAATCGGTTGCCGGCGTTTGGCGGCGACCGGTCGCCATCAGATAACTTCCCTTGGAGTGGTCGTCCTCGTGGGTATTGACCGCGCGCACCAGCGCCAAATGATGCATTTGCTGCGCAGTTTGCGGCAACAACTCGCCAATGTGAATGCCGGGCACCGAGGTGGAAATCGCGCGAAATGGCCCTCCCGTCGCCGTTCCTGGCTTTGGATCCCAGCTTTCCAACTGGCTCAAACCGCCTAACATGTTCACGACGATCACCCGTTTTTGATCTTTGGAAAGCTGGGCCGAGAAGGCTGGCCGGGTAAGCAATCCCAAGCCACCGACGACCATTCCAGAGGCAACGCCCCCCAAAAACTGCCGCCGGGCCATCGCGTGATCGCTGGATCCACAAACATTTCGAGTTTTCATCATGCACCCCTCCCTAGTGAAATCATGGATACTTTCCTACCCCCATCTACCGAACGAAACGAAACTCGACCGAAGCGAGCAAACTCCAGACCATTTCCTGAATCGCCGCAGTCTTCTCCGCTTTTTTCTCTGGCTTATCGACGCCGCGAGATTTCAAGTAATCGGCGACGGAAGCAACTTCCGAATCGATCGGACGCCGCGTGAAGACCGACAGGTAAAGTTCATCGGCAAGCTGTTTTGGGTCGTCAAGCTTCAACAAGCGAGCGGCCAAATCAACTCCGTTCGGCGCTAGCCACGATTTTACTTCGTTGCCGTTCGACAAGTACAACGCTTGATCGGCCGTCGCAAAAAACTCATGTTGCGGCTGGCCCGCCTCAGCGCCAAAGAGCTGCACGAAGCGATCGATGTGCGGCTTCAGTTTCGCCACCACAGCTCGTTCGATCTGTCGAGTTCTAACGACGGCATCGGGAAAGTCGACTTCGGAAGGGCTTGATGCACGGTAGACTTCAGCCGCCGCGGATGCCAATTCAGCATCGACGACGCCAATCGCCTTCATCAGGCTCCAAGCGAACTGCTCTGGCGAAAGCGGTCGAATCGAACCCATCAGCGATTGGTGCGACCAAAGGCTGGTAAGCTGCGTGCGAAGTTGAGCCGATTTTGCCGGATCGCTTGCCGCCGCCAGTTCCGCAAGCGCCTGGGCGGCGGCAATTCGGGCTTCGGTCGCTTTCACGAGTGCCGAGTCGTAGGCTGCCTGCGTGGTCGCGGCATCGTGCTGGGGCTCCAGGGCGGAAATCTGCGCGCGGACGGCCTCCAACTGCTTGTTCGCTTCGTCGGCAGCTCGATTTGCGGACGTTGCCTGCTCGGCGGCCACGGCCGCCGCAGCTTGAAGTTTGGCCAGTTGATCGCTGCTGGCAGAAATTTCCGCGACAAGCTTTTCACTGCAGGCTTTGACGGCATCCGCGGCCGCGACCAGATCCTTATTCGAGGGCATCTTCTCAGCCGCCTGTTTGGCCTTCGCCAACGCCTCGCCGAGAAGCTGTGCGGCCAATTGCGCATCGCTCAACTTTGCCTGCGCAGCAGCAACAGGCTTAACGGCCTCGTCGGCAGCTTTCTTCGTTTCGGCCATCGCTGCATTGCGTTTGGCGAGTTCGTCCATCAGCGGTCCCATGGGTGCTTGAGCCGCCGTGAGCGCATCGGAGACCTTCTTCAGTGCGTCGGCGGACGTCGCGGCAGTGTTTACCAGCCGGTCGCGTTCCTGCGACAATGCGGGGATCTGCGCGGCGGCGTCGGCCGTCAACGCGGATAGATTTTCCGGCAATTCAGACGAGCGCTGATAGGTCGTGGAAAGTGCAATCTCGCGCAACAGCGATTTGGCGTTAAACTTTCGTGCGATCAACTCGTCCGTCAGCAGTTCCAGAAGTTGCGGATGAAGGGGCGGATTATCTGAATGTTGCAAATCGACAGGTTCAACGATTCCTTTTCCCATCAACATCGCCCACAGGCGGTTGGCAAGGTTGCGGGCGAACTGCCGGCACTTCGTGGCTTCGGCAGGTAACTGGGCGCGGCGGCTGAACTTGGGAACGGGGCGCACGTCTTTTGCCGGCGCGACCGCGTACGCAGCATCTCCCTCAAGCTTTGGCTCCTCGATCTGCTGGCCGCCCGGAACACGCGGATGGACCGTTCCTTTTGCCGAGGGGTCAAACACCGATTGGTACGACACTTCTCCGTGTGGGTCGTCCATCAGCATCATCGTCTTGCCTTGCTCGTTAAACAGCTTGGTGCGATTAAAGAAGGCGAGCAGTTCGTAGTAGTCTCGTTGATAGTAGTCGTCGATCAGAGGATGATCGTGACACTGGGCGCACTGCAAATCGTGGCCAAACACGATTCGTCCTACATCGCGAGTGAGAACGTTTGGATCGGCATCACGATCGAGCACAAATCGCGCGGCCCCGCGCAGCGCAGGATCGGCGCCGTCGGCGGATAGAAGTTCGCGAAAAAGCTGATCGAGCGGCTTGTCGGCCGCAAATCCTTCGTAGAGATAGGCTTGCCATTTGGTAATTTCAACGTGCTTCTGCGGGCGGCGCTCCATCAGCATCGTGTCGAATACTTGCGTCATCTGCCTGGCGAAACAAGGCCCGGCAAGCAATCGATCGATGCAATCCGTCCGTTTATTGCCAGATTTGTCGTCCAGAAATGATCGCGCTTCGGTCGCCGAGGGAATCGTGCCGGCCAAATCCAGGTAGACGCGGCGTAAAAAAGCGCCATCGTCGCACGCTGGCGCTGCCAAGTTGGCATTGCCGCCAGTCACGAGCACATCGATGCGGACGTGCAGCGGCTCTTCTCCGTGCGCGCCGGCCGCACACCAGAACGCGGTGGCGACCGTGACCATCAGCCTGAGCAAGGGACGTTTGTGCAAACCGTTCCGGTGCGCCATCGTGCCGCCTCCGTAGGTTACGTTGCTCGTGCGCCGCAATCGGCAACCTTCAAGTCGCTCTCGAGGGCATCGGTGGCAAATTGGCAAGACAAAATTTGCCGATCACCACCTGAAATCCAAGTGGACGCTCACAAAACTCGTATATCGGACAAAGTCTGGTAGGTGGGAGGAAAGTCGCATCGCAAGCAGAGACACGACAGGCGGGCATTCGCGCCGGAGGTTGCTCGCCGCCGGTACGCTGTGGGTTAGCGTAAAGGACTGGCAGGCGGGTTGTCAAGCAATTCATGACCATGAACGCGACATCTACGGATAAGCGGCAGAAACGAGATGGATGAGCAAAGGATGGCAATTACACGACTGCGTTTTGGGCGGCATGTTCGCTTTCGGCCACTGCTTGTTGCGATTTTGCCCCAGCGTTGACTTTCCGCGACAATCGTCCGAAACGGACTAAATCTGCGGCGGCGGTAAGTCGCGGCGATCAAAGGCTTTGCGTCACGCCAAGGATGGGTCGACACTTCGGCATTTGCTTTGCCATTTGGCTTGTTCGGGTGAAGTTCAATCCTCGACGTTGGAAAGCCAATTGCACCGATGCGGAAGACCGAATCATTCTCAATCCGATGCCGACGCCATTTGTTTCAATTTCTGATCGATGAGCTGGGGACCGCAGCGACATTGAACCTGTTGGGCGATGCGACTCATGCCCTGGATTGGCTGCACTCGGGAGAGCGAACGCAAGCCAGCGGCAATCTTGGCACAAAAACAGCCGTTCCCTCCTGGGGAGATTGGCCATCCGCCTCAGTCCTGCCGCTGATTGCTGCCGACGGCAATCTCTCGATCGGCTATCAGCGCGTCAAGCGATGCCTGGATGTTGCGGGCGCTGCAGTGCTCTTGGTGCTGCTTGCGCCGATTTTGCTTGCCGCGCTGGTCGCTTTATCGATGACCACTCGCGGTCGGCCGTTGTTTTCGCAAGAGCGAGTCGGTCTGTGCGGCCGTCGCTTCCGAATGTGGAAATTTCGAACGATGCGGCTCGACGCCGACAAGCTTCAGCACTTGGTGCAGAACGACCAAGATGGGCCGATTTTCAAAAATCGCCGCGATCCGCGGATCACCAAATTGGGCCGAATTCTGCGAAAAACCAGCATCGATGAAATGCCGCAGCTCGTGAATGTGCTGCTCGGCGATATGTCGCTGGTCGGCCCGCGCCCCCCGGTGCCAAAAGAGGTCGATCAGTATAAGACATGGCAAAAACGCCGACTTTCCGTGAAGCCTGGCCTAACCTGCAAATGGCAAATCAGCGGTCGCAGCGACATTGGATTCGAAGATTGGGTGAGAATGGATCTTTGGTACGTGCAGCACCAGGGCCTATGGACCGATCTCGGACTGCTGATCCGCACTCCGCTGAAAGTGATCTCGTGTGAAGGGGCGTACTAAAGGGGCGAGAATCGAGGGACGTGGTGCGAGGGAACCAATGCCCTCCGCTTCCCTCAACTTTTCTTGGTCGCCCAATCCCGATTCCGCCAGATCCAGCCGTGCCTGCCATTCCCTCGTCCTACGATTATCGACCCTCACCCTTCATTTTTGACGTAGAGTTGAGCAGACAGTCTAGTCCTATGAATCGAGAGCCGCTCGCGCAAACTTCCGCTCCGCCATCGTCGGTACGATCGACGACAGGCCTTTCCCATTCTTCGTTGCCGCCGCCGACGGCAAAGCTGCGGGTGTTGCACGTCATTAACGGCGAGCATTACGCCGGGGCCGAGCGGGTTCAGGACTTGCTCGCCGCGCGACTGCCCGAATTGGGAGTCGAAGTGGCGTTCGCCTGCGTCAAACCGAATCGCTTTCCGAAGTTTCGCCATTCGCGGAATACTCCACTCGATCGCCTCCCAATGCGCGGCAGGCTCGATTTGCGGCCCGTTTGGAAATTGATAAAACTCATTCGCCACGGAAAGTTCGACCTGATTCACACGCATACGCCGCGGGCGGCGCTGGTCGGCCGATTCGCCGCGCGGCTGGCCAACGTGCCAATGGTGCATCATGTGCATGGCCACACGGCCGTCGAAGTCGGAGCCGGTTGGCAGACTTGGCTGAGCGCGAAAGTCGAACGATTTTCTGTGGCCAATGCCGCAGCAGTGATTCCCGTTTCACATTCGGCGGCGCGATACATTCACACGTGGGGCGTGCCGGAGAATCGCATACACCTGATCCCCAACGGCGTACCTGGCCGCGATTCCATTCCCGCGCGTTCGAACCACCGCAACCATTGGGTGCTGGGCGCGCTGGCAATGTTCCGACCACGAAAGGGTTTGGAAGTGCTGCTGCAAGCAATGGCAGTGCTGCATCATCGTGGAATGCCGGTGCTGCTGCGAGTGATTGGCGGATTTGAATCGTCCGAGTATCGCGAGCAAATGCTGTGGCTGGCCGATGAGCTGGCGATTTCGCGGCTCATCGATTGGCGCGGCTTCCGCAGCGACATCGATGCCGAACTGGACGAAGTCGATTTCATGGTTCTCCCCAGCGTTCTGCCGGAAGGCATGCCGATGGCCGTCCTCGAAGCAATGGCCTCTGGTGTGCCGCCGATCGGCAGCCGCGTCGAAGGGATCGCGGAGGTGATTCATCACGGCCGCGACGGATTGCTCGTTGAGCCGGGCAACGTCGATGATTTGGCCAATACGGTGACGGCCGCCATCGAGGGTGAATTTCATTGGAAGCAACTTGCGCAAAACGCGACCAGAACCCATGCGGCGAAGTATTCCGACCGTGTGATGGCGGCGAGAGTGGCTGAAGTCTATCGACAAGTCCTGGACCTACACGAACCACACTGACCCGATAAGGAAAAATGACGAATGACGCAGGCAGCTTCGCTCACCAAATTTCCCTTGACGAAAATATGTTTCGACGTTTGGAAATTGGTCGGCGGACCTTCATTCGTCGTTTGAATTTTGCCATTCGTCATCCCTGCTCCGAGCCTCGGTCGCTCCAACCGTTCACGACACACGATGAATACCGCTCCTCTTTTCGGAATGAAGATCGACTCGCTTCGCATGACGGAAGTCGTCGAGCGATTGCTGAGCTGGTGTCGGCGTCCCGACGGCCGTTGCCACTATGTTGTTACGCCGAACGTCGATCATGCTGTGATGTTTCAAAAGCACGCCGGCTTGCGAATGGCGTATCGCGATGCAGCCCTCGTGCTGGCCGACGGTTTCCCGGTCCTCGCCGCCGCCAGACTACTGAGAAGAAACATTCCTGAACGCGTTCCCGGCAGCGATCTGGTGCCGGCGTTGTTTGACGCCGTGAACCAGTCATTGCTGGGAGAGAAATCGCATCCTCACCGGTCGCGTGACGAGGCCGATCCAGCCGCCCAGGGTGTCGCCTGTCGCGAACGCGAATCTGGCCGATTGCGCGTTTATCTGCTCGGGGCCGCTCCCGGTGTCGCGGAGCGTGCGGCAGGCAAAATTGTCGGTCGCTGGCCGGCGGTCGAAATCGCAGGAACCTATAGTCCACCGCGAGGGTTTGAGCAGGACTCGTGCGAAAACACGGCGATTCTTGATCGCATCGCGGCAGCGAAACCAGATGTTCTCATTGTGGGCCTGGGCGCGCCCAAGCAAGAATTGTGGGTCCACCAGCACCGCGAACGCATTGCGGCGCCCGTCGTATTGTGCGTCGGCGCAACGATTGATTTTCTGGCCGGCGAAAAGCCCCGCGCCCCCCTCTGGATGCGCCGCATCGGTTTGGAATGGCTGCATCGGCTGGCAAGCGAACCGCGGCGGCTGGCGAAACGCTACCTGCAAGACGCTTGGGTCTTCCCAAAACTCGTATGGCGGGAGTGGAAAAACCGCGAGCGTTCCATCGCTGGCAAGTCGCAAGATGCTGACTCCAGGCTGCGGCCCCTACCGCCCCTACCATCCGCGCAATCCCTGTCGCAGGTTTGACTTCTTCGCGCAAAAGCCCGATCATAAGCGATAATTCCCTAGTCGCGGGGGCAATAAAGTTGAGCGGCTGGCGAAGTTCTATTCAAAGGCTCGTCTGCGTGGATTGAGGGGGATTCCATGGACACCATCTTTCTCTTTTGTGCGATCATCGGCGGCACGATTCTGCTGCTGCAGTTTGCCATGACCGTGCTGGGCATCGGTGGCGATCATGGCCACGGCGATACGGGCATCGACGTCGGCGGACACGATTTCAGCGGAGACTTGCACCACGACCTCGGTGGAAACGATGCCGGTCACGAGGTTGGCGGCCACGATTCGCCCAGTGGCGACCACATGCACGACAGCGCAGAGCATAGCACTGTCTGGTTTTTCAAAATCATCAGCTTTCAAACGCTGGTTGCCGCAATCGCATTCTTTGGGCTGGCTGGCAAGGCGGCGCAAGCGGCGAAACTGTCGAACTCGAGTGCGCTGGTCATTGCGCTGGGAGCCGGACTGGCCGCCATGTACGGCGTCTATCACGTGATCCGTGGTCTGCATCGGTTCAATGCCGATGGAACCATTCAAATCGGTCGCTCGGTAGGACAGCCAGGCACGGTTTACATTCCCATCCCGGCATCCCATACAGGCGCCGGAAAAATCCAAATGAACCTGCAAAACCGCGTTGTCGAGTTTCAAGCGATGACGGCGCAAGATCGGCTGCCGTGCGGAGCTAAAGTTAAAGTGACTGGCGTCATCGGCCCCGACACGGTCGAGGTTGAATCCCTGATCGAAGTGGAGAAAAAGATCCATGCTTAATACCACATTATTTGCCATCGATTTTCCGCTAGAAAGTTGGATCGCGATGATCGGCATCGCCTTGGCCATCTTCGCGTTCGGAGTAATGAGCCTGTTCGCCTCGCGCTACAAGCGCTGCCCCAGCAACCGCGTGCTAGTGATTTATGGCAAGGCCGGTCGAGGCGAAGCGGCCAAATGCATCCACGGCGGAGCAAAATTCATCGTCCCGCTCGTGCAAGACTATGCCTACCTGAGCCTGGAACCGATTCAGATCGAAATTCCGCTGCGCGGCGCGCTCTCGATGGAAAACATCCGCGTGAACGTCCCCAGCGTGTTCACCGTCGCGATCGGCACCACCCCCGAAGTGATGCAAAACGCCGCGATTCGCTTGCTTGGCCTCGACGTTCAAGACGTCGAAAAGCAGGCTCAAGACATCATCTTCGGTCAATTGCGGCAAGTGATTGCCTCGATGAGCATCGAACAGATCAACCGCGACCGCGAACGGTTCATGGAGAGCATTCAATCGTCGCTGGAGCCTGAGTTGCGAAAGATCGGCCTGGTGCTGATCAACGTCAATATCACCGACATCACCGATGAAAGCGGCTACATCGACGCCATCGGTCAAAAGGCGGCCAGCCAGGCGATCCAGCAGGCCCGCGGCGACGTCGCCGAACAAGTGCGGATGGGCGAAAGTCGCGTGGCCGAGATGGAACGCGACAAGGCGATTCAAGTCGCCGGCGCGACGAAACTGCGACAGATCGGTACCCGCGAAGCCGAACGCGAGCAGGCGGTGCGCATCGCCGAGTTGGCCAAAGAGCAAGCCGTCGGCGAGCAGGCGGCCAAGTTCGAGCAAGATGCCCAAGTGAAAGACGCCGAGCGGCAGATGCGCATCACGGTCGCTCAGGCCAACGCCAAGGCGATCGAAGGAGAAAACCAATCGCAGGCAGTCGTCGCCGCGTCGCAAGCCGAACTGGCGGTGAAGCGCGCTGAAGCCTATCAACTGGGGGAAGCCGCCAAGCGCGAAGCCGAAGCGAAAGTGCTCGAAATCCAGAACCGCGCGATGGCCAAGGCCGCGCTCGCGGAGGCCGAGAAGATCGAAGCCGAACGCCGGGCCGCGGTCGAAGCGCCGGCCAAGGCCGAAAAGGCCCGCATCGTCGTCGAAGCCGAGGCCGAGGCCGAAAAACTCCGCCTCGAAGCCCAGGGCGAAGCGGCTGCCATCTTCGCCAAGCTCGAAGCCGAGGCTCGCGGCCAATACGAAATCCTCGCCAAGAAAGGGGAAGGTTTACAGCGCATCATCGACGCCTGTGGAGGCGCGAAAGAAGCCTTCCAACTGCTCATGCTCGAACATTTCGACAACCTAGTCGATGCCAGCGCCAAGGCGATCTCGAATATCAAATTCGACAAGGTCGTCGTCTGGGAAAACGGCAGTCACAACGGCACCACGAATACCGCCAGTTTCCTGCAAAACATGGCTCGCACGATGCCGCCGATGATGCAAGTCATGAAGGAAATTGGTGGCGTCGAGTTGCCGGAATCGCTGATCAAATTCACCGGCGAAAGCGAAGCCGCCACGAAACGCAGCGACAACGGTGAAGGTGGCTCGCTCACCCGTGCAAGTGAGTCGGTGATTTAAGGCAGGTCGTTCTGCCGCGCGCGGCGCGACGCGGACGAGGCGATGTCATTGAGCTGTCGATGCCGCGACGGCACGAACCTGAAGAACTCATCCGGATTGGGAATGCGCAAGGGACCACTTTCCCTCCGCGCGACATCCTTTTTCCGCATTTCGTGCCGATCGAGATTAGGCCGACCGCGCCTGCCATCCATAGTTCTCGTATCGATGCTCAAACGAACCGTCGTCGAACAAGTCCACCAGCGCATATCCAGCATCGCACTCGTGGTTCTTGCCCTTCCACCAAGCGCCGCATACCGCGCCGTTGCATAGATATGTCACGCCGTTGTAGTCTGCTCGGTCCGTCAAATGAATGTGTCCGCTCAGGCAGAGTTTCACATTCGCATGTTTGGCGAACAGGTCTTTGATTCGCAGCGCATCGATGTGAATATTGGCTCCCGAGACGGTAAAACTCGACTCTTTCGGCTTTTTTTGGCTGTAAACCAACACACAGACGCAGAAGATCGGAATATGCGAAAGGACGCAAACCGGCGACTTCCCATCGAGTTTTGCCAAATCGTCGGCCAACCATTCAAACTGCTCCTCATCCAGTCGTCCTTCATAAAGCCCCTTCGCGCTGGAATGCACGCTGTCGAGCACGACAAAGTGCCAGCCCGCACGGTCGAAACTGCGGTAGCGGTGGCTGATTCCGAGCGCCTCGACCGCCCAGTTCTTGCCAAAGTTCGGTTCGCTGCCGCTCGCCTGGGAGTACTTTTTGTCCCAACCCCAGACGTCGTGGTTGCCGATGCACGACTCGACCGGCAGTGAACATTCGTTGCGAAACGTATCGTGCCAGAGCTTCCATTGCAGCTTCGTACGATCGACCGACGCGGCGAGCGAGTCCATAATCGCATCGCCACCATTGAAGATCACGTCCGGCTTCACTTGGTGCGATTGAACGTGGTGTAAGCACGCGGCAAGGCCGGCACCCGCGGCCCGCTCGGGCTGCACGTGTACATCGGTGAGATGGGCGAATCGCAGCGTTTGCTTCCGCGCGGGCAACCGGTTTGCCTCAGAACCTTCCGCCAACAACACGCCACCGGCCGAAGCACCGGCGAGTGCCGTTCCGGCAACCATCGCGGCTCCCCTGCGCAACAAGTCGCGTCGCGAGAGACTTTTTCCTGACATACAGTCCTCCAAGCATTGAAAACCAACTATCCATTCACGAGGTCAGTTCAAGTCTACCATGTCAAGGTTGACGCCGTTCCGAGCGATGCGAGAAAAAACGCAGGACCGCCCCAATCACTCCCTGACGGACGCAGGTCGGATTCAAGATACGGCTCGTTGGCAGCCGTGCGGAGTATCGTCGGCCACGCAGGCCATTCGTGGAGTCGTCCGGCGAGGAATCCAGTTTCCATTTGACGCCGCAAAATAGCCGCCAGGGGGCTGCGCGGACATGACCATTCAAGCGCACCCTCTGCCGTCGCCAAATTGTTATGCTGCGGCAAGGTTTTGTAAATCCGCGATGCCCGGCCTTGTAAAGCGGTGAATCCTGCCCCCCGCGAATTGCTAGCAGCGAGCGGTTTCCCCTGGAAAACAGGCCAATAACACGATTTCCAACGGGTGTAAAGCCGGTTTTCATGAATTGGCACACGCCCTGCATCTAGCGTTTGTCAAGACCAAGGCAAGGCTCGGAACCGCAAACCCACGGAGTGTTTCATGCTCGTTCTCTCACGCAAAGCTTGCGAGCAAATTCAAATCGGCGAAGACGTCGTTGTGACGGTCTTGCAAGTCAAGGGGCAAACCGTACGCATCGGTATCGAAGCGCCCAAGAACATTCGCATCCTGCGATCAGAACTACCCAGCCGCGAGACCAGCGATGGAGCTCAAGAAAGTGAAGCTGCGACCAAGGCATCGGCTGGGCCATTGAAGTTTTGCGTCACTCGCCGAACGCTGCAAGCAGCCCATCTAGGGAAGGTTTGCAATTCGAAGCCGACGTCGCCGCTGGGCAGCCACCTCGATGCTCGCCGGAACCTCCCGTTGAGTTTGGCTGAACCAGCTCGCGATCCTCAACGCATGGAGGTCGGCAAGCTGCGACTCGATTCGGCGGTTCGGTCGACTTCGCTGCTGGGGTGAAGATCCGGAAATGTAGTCAAGTCGTGCAGATGTTGTCGCAAGATTTCGCGCACTTGCAAAATCGTCTGTGGATGGCGATGAACGGCGCTGTGCTCGGCGGGGACTTCGATTTCGTTCGTGGCATATTCCAAGTGGGCGCTTTCGTACGGCACGACACCGTCGCCGTCGCCGAATAGTCGCGATTGCCAATCTTCGCGCGGCAATCGGCCGACAATATTATGATATGGCACCCAGGTCGGTCGCTGCGCTGCCAGCAGCACGGGCAGCACCGGCGAATCGGGGGCCAGCGAGTCGATGCTCGTGGCTGTATCGAGCACTTTGGTATCGCGAAAAAACCCTGGATTATCTCGGCGCAATTCAGCAAATCGAGAAGTCATGACGGAGGGCAAGGTAATCAAGCGTTGTCCTAAATAGCGCGTCACTTCATTGGCAAAATGACTGCCGCGATGCGGCGTACCAATCGTGACGATGCGCCGGACCGAAGGGCTGGCCTCGAAATAGAACATGTGTTCCAAATCGTGTCGCGTTTTGTCGTTGGCTTTGACCTCCTGCAGCGGCCGATCGCTCACCAAGTGCCAGAAATCTTCCCGGCTGTTGGCGACTTGCAGGTGCGAGATCAATCCGCCCATGCTGTGCCCGACCAGGACCATCTGATCGAGCGCCGCCTCTTTCTGTTCGGGGTCAATTTCACGGCGCAGCTTCGCCAGTTCGGTGCGCAACTGCGTGCCACTGCGCCAAAACGGTTGCCCCGTGGGATAGAGATAGAACCAGAATTGGTATTGGCTGCGCAGATCGGGGTCGCCGCGCAAGTCATTGAACATTTCCATCCAGGTGATGGGACTCGACCACAAGCCGTGGACCATCAGCACGGGAATCTTTCCCGGCTGGTATGGTTCAAGCATGTAAATGCCCGCCAGCTTCTTCACGCGATCGGGATAGAGCAGCCCCGTCGTCGGCTGATCGAGCTGTTGCAAATCGGGGTGGTTGAGCGCATACGCCAGCGGCGTGGTGATATCGCTTTCCAGCGGTACGCTCTGCCCATCGACCAGCGCGCTGGTCGATTGCAGTGGATCGTAGAACTCCAAAACCGCCCGGTGATGCCGCTTGCCATCGGCCTGGAGTTCGTCGGCGCTGTCGTGGTCGCAGCGCAGTAGGGCCGTCACGGGGAAGCAAACCCCTGGGGCGTAGTGCTTCTCAACAGGCTTCAACTCCGATGGCGCGCGGCGGACCGCGATCAGCGGCACGCCCAGGCCATAGGTGTGAAACTGGTTTTTCAAGCCCTGGATTTCGAAATCGGAAACGAATTCGAACCGCTCGATTTCATCGGCTGGCCATGGCACGTTGCGCGGCGTGACCGTGACGTGCCACTGATGCCCTTTGGCTTCGATGGCGAACTTTTCACCCGGTTGCAGTTTCCCCTGTCGCCTGAGCACGCGAAGAGACGCCTCCAGGCTGGCGTTGTACAGATCGCATGCGCCGCGGAACTGCGGATCGTAGGTGTTCGGCCTCTCGTCGAGGTTCGCGCCAAGTAGAAAATCGTGCGAATAGGCGGCGCTTGTGCCATACAGGTCGAGCGCCGCTTGTGCCTTGCCAACCATCTGCGCCCGGACGCCGCCAAGATAGGCAAGCTCCGCCGCCGCCGCCAGTCCTTCGCTGGAAGGTTCGCGCTCGATCACTTTTTGAACGCGGTCGACTAATTCCTGAGGTTTTTCCACATGCCCTTCGAGTGCATACTTTCGCAAGTACATTCGGGTCCGCTCCGATGCCCGCGGCCCGCCGCGCGACAGAAGCAGCAACCGTTCGGCAATGGGGTTGTGCGGTTGATCGCGCAAGACGATCCATTTCTGCCCCGCGCAGCCCGTCGACATCAGCCCATAGCAGCACAGTCCCACCGCGGCCATTCGTCGGGCGAATGGCCATCGACCGCGCAGCCGCGACGCTGCAATACATATTGATAAGTGGTGTCGATCCATCGACAACAGAATCTTCCGTGAAGGAAAGTACTCACACACGAAAAGTCGATCGCTGCTGCACCTGTCGGAGGCAATTCTGCTTCCCGACCGCGATTCTGGTTCGGTTCGGAAAGGATTCTCTCCCCTCGCAGCCCTACCGGTCGGGTTTCGATTCAGCCCATGTCCGAAAGGCGCGCAGGAAACAACTCGTTCTCGCTTCGCCGTCCCTGGCGCACCCAATGACTGCTTGCTAGCAACCAAGGCCGCGAAGCATAACGAAGTCGCCCGCGCAACTCAATTGCAGCTACGCGGGCGAAATCAGGTTCAGGTTCTGCAAGCAGTGATATCAGCAAGCGTTGGGGGAAACGCGGATGAACAAATCGCAATCAGGATGGCAGCCGTGGCGACGGCTCGACGGCCAAAATGGCAGGATCATCTGACCGTTTGTCCAGCGCCAAACTAGCGCGGATGAGCAGGTGCGCTCCGCCGAAAATGTCGCTCCATACGCTCGTTGGATGGCCCGACTCGATCTCCTGCCGCCACGGGTTCATGTCGAGTTTCGCGCCGCGGATTGTCGAACGGACGCAGCTCGCCGCGTAAGATGCGAACTTCCGGAGGCGCTTCCAAGCCAATCGTCACTCGATCGCCGGCCACGCGGTTGATGACCACGGTAATGCCGTCGCCGATCACGATTTTTTCGCCAACTTTACGACTGAGAATTAACATGACGGTCCTCCCTGAGTTCGTGTGGGGGTCGATAGGAGTTTGCGGATGAATGACGGCTTGTTTTAGCAACCACCGTGCCCAGTCGAACCATCGATCCTGGTGTACGGTGTTCGATGACGCGGCAACCACTTACAGTGCAAATCTTTAGAGAAAATGTTCGCGCGGGCGAATTATTTCTTGAAATGCCAATACAGGCTGGCAGCAGTCTCAGCCTGAGACAACAGTCTCACTCCGAGATTTCCATTGCACCTTCGGCTTTCGGCCCGTAGGCAAGGTCTTGCCCGCTGATTCCCTGTACGTTTCTCCGGGCACAATCCCAGACAAAATAGCCGGATGGCGACGATCGGCCTCTCTATGGGCGTTTTCCAGGCCCTTGAGTGCCTATTGCGATCGCATTACAATAAGTCCTGGGATTTGCGGCCGCTTGCAGCCTTCAGACCTGCTAAAGTGCCATCGTGTCCCGGTGTTTTGGCTAAGTTTATTAAACACCGCACTCGATCCAACTTAACATCCTGAAGCCGCTCGGGCGAACGCGCCTCGCAGCGGCTTTTTGTTGGATTCGAAATTCTCGATAAGCCGCCGACAGGTGGCGATTCCCTTCGCCGATGGTCGCACTGCTGGCAGCGCAACCGGCGAAAGGTCTTCGCCTCCTACTGGAGAATCTGGCAATTTCCAATCGGTTCACAACACGATGGCGATTAAGCAAGTGACGAAACCCGAAAATAGCTCCACATCACCAGCCGAAAAGAGCCTGGCCAGAGGCAACCCCAAGCTTGGCGCTTCAACGTTGGCGGTCCATGCCGGCGAAGACCGTCAGAAGGCAGCCCACTCGATCACCGACCCGATTTACGTCGCGTCGACCTATACGTTCGCCGATACGCAATCGGTCATCGACTACATTGAGCAAAAGCAGACCCGCGAAGAATATGGCCGTTACGGCAACCCCAGCGAGCGCGTCGTCGAGCGCAAGCTGGCGGCCCTGGAAGGGGGCGAATCCGCGCTACTTTTCTCGACGGGCATGTCGGCCCTGGTCGTCCTGTTGATTGCAAAGCTGAACGCCGGCGATGAAGTAGTTTTCTTCGACGAGTGCTATCATCGCAGCCGCGAATTTTGCGGCAAACATTTGTCGCGATTCGGCGTCGTCACGCGGCAGGTACGCGCCTGCGACTACGGCGCGATGGAAGCCGCCATTACGGAAAACACGAAATTTCTGATCAGCGAATCGCCCACGAATCCGCATCTCAGCATCGTCGATCTCGAGCGCTTCGCCGACCTCGGCCGCCGCAAGCATGTCGAAACCATCATCGACGCCACGCTCGGCACGCCCTACAACATCCGGCCCTTGGCGGCCGGCGTCGATTACGTGCTCCATTCCGCCACGAAATATCTAGGTGGGCACAACGACCTGCTCGCCGGTGCGCTGGTGGGCACGGCCGAAAAGCTCGAACCCGTTCGCAAGCTCCGCGGCATCACCGGTGCCATCAATTCGCCGCACAACATCTATCTGCTCGAACGCGGCCTGAAAACCTTCGAACTGCGCATGCAGCGGCATAATGAAAACGGACTGGCGATCGCCGAGTTTCTCGCCGATCATCCGCGGATCGAACGAGTCTATTACCCTGGTTTGCCGTCGCATCCCTACTACGAAGTCGCCCAGCGCACGATGCGCGGCTTTGGCGGGCTTGTCACTTTCCAAGTGCGCGACGCCGACTGGCGGGCTACCGCGGACATCGTCGATCGCGTTCGCATCCCGCGCATTGCTCCCAGCCTCGGCGGCGTCGAATCGCTGATCGAACAGCCGCTGGTGATGAGCTACTACGAATGCACCCCCGAAGATCGCCGCCGTTTCGGAATTTATGACAATATGATTCGCATGGCGTGCGGGATCGAAAATACGAACGATCTCATCGACGATCTCCAACAAGCGCTTGCGCAATAGTTGGAGCAAAGCTGATCCGCCAGGGGATCCTCGATTCGACGGTTCGTCCGGTTCGCCGCACGCTATCGAATGGATCCATCGCTCCGCATCACAATTTCCCATGCAATTTCGCACTCGCGCCATTCACGTTGGACAAGAACAAGATCCGCAAACGGGCGCAGTGGTGCCGCCGGTCTATTTGTCTTCGACGTTTGTCCAGCCCGGCCCCGGCCAGTGGGGCGAGTTCGATTACTCGCGCAGCGGCAATCCCACGCGAAAGGCGTTCGAAAAAACGCTCGCGAATCTTGAATCGGGGACGCATGCCTTGGCATTTTCGTCCGGCATGGCGGCCATTCACTGCGCCATGTTGCTATTCAACCCCGGCGACCATGTGCTCGCCGGCTGCGACATTTACGGCGGCACTTATCGCTTGTTGCACCAGCTCACCAGCCGTGCGGCGGTCGATGTGTCGCTCGTCGACACATCCGATTTGGCCGCCGTCGAAGCTGCCGTCACGCCGCGGACGAAACTAATTTGGGTCGAAAGCCCCGGCAATCCACTGATGTCGATTACCGATTTGGCCGCTTGCGCTGCGATTGCAAAAAAACGAGGAGCACTGCTCGGAGTCGATAACACCTTTGCCACGCCGGTCTTTACCCGGCCGCTCGAAATCGGGGCCGACATCTCGATGCACTCGGCCACCAAGTACATCGGCGGTCATAGCGACGTTCTTGGCGGCGCACTGATCGTCAAAGACCCAGAACTCTATAATCGCCTCTACTTCATCCAAAACGCCACCGGCGCCGTGATGGCGCCGTGGGAGTCGTACCTGTGCTCTCGCGGCTTGAAAACGCTCGAACTCCGCGTCCGCGAAAGCGCTCGCACGGCCATGCAAATTGCCGAGTGGCTCAGCCGCCACGGCCGCGTGCAGCGCGTCCTCTATCCGGGCCTGCCCAACCATCCTGGCCACGAAATCGCGAACCGCCAAATGCACAACGGCTTTGGCGCGATGGTTAGCTTCGACCTCGGCGAAAACTTTACCGCCGCCAAGCGTCTCGCCTCGTCGACAAAACTCTTCCGTCTGGCCGTCAGTCTTGGCGCCGTGGAGTCCTTGATCGAACAACCCGCTTCCATGTCCCACGCCAGCTATGCGGCGGTCGACCGCAAAGCCCACGGCATCTCCGACGGCTTGCTGCGGCTGTCGATCGGTCTCGAAGCCTTCGACGACCTGCGCGACGACCTCGACCAAGCCCTGGCCGCCGCGTTTTCCTAAAAGCGATATTCGAGCATCAGGCGACGCCACGAACAGCATCGCTCTCGGTGTGCTCGGTTCCAGCTCGGCGTGCTGAATCCAGCCGCCCTGCATCGCGCAGCCACGCAAGAGACCCAAGCGCGAAACGAAGACCAGCGCGGTGGGCAACCATTCCACCGAAAATTGCATCGCCACTTGCCGTTGGCCAACATTGGGCCGACCACGGGCGCGCGGTGTTCAAATCGTATAGGGTTTGTTAACCTGAGGGTCCAGCGATTTCCTCGCCCAATGGTCGGAGGCCAAGCCGATGACGAAATTATCGGAATATCTGCACACCGCGGAGGCGGCCGAGTACCTCGGCGTCCACCACAACACGATCCGCAAATGGGCTATCTGCTCGCCGATTCGCCCGACGGGCAGCACAAGGAAGCGGAAGTCACGCAGTCCGCTCCTTCCACGCAGCCCACGCACGGCAATCTCCGCCACGGCTTTGTCTATGAGCGCGTGCCGCACATCACGCTCAAAAGCATTGCCAACAACGCCGAAATCGACGTGATCTGGGAGAAGTGGCAAACGCGGCTAGAACCGCTGAGACAGGCACTGAACGAGGAATTGAGACAGGATGAACAGGATTTACAGGATCGGCAAGGCGGAACTGAATCGAAAGGAATGAAGGGTTCAAAAAACCTTCCTGCCCATCCTGTGAATCCTGTCCAAAACAAGGAATTGGGACTGGATGAACAAGATTTACAGGATCAACAAGGCGGAATTGAATCGAAAGGAATGACGGATTCAAAAAACCTTCCTGCCCATCCTGTGAATCCTGTCCAAAACAAGCCCTGGGAGGAGTGGGAGATTCCCCGCGCAGCCGATCCCCACTGGCCAAAAGCCACTCAGGCACTTCACGCTGCCTGGTGGGAGGCCCGCATCGCGCGGCAGAAAGAGATCGACGCCAGCATTGCCGCCAAGGCGGAGTTCGAATATCTCTACGACAAGCCGTATGAAGACAAGAAGAAGGTCCGCGTGGCCGGGCCGTTTACCGTCGAAAGTCTCTCGCCGCATCGCGTCTTGGGCGTCGATGAAAACGACGAGCTGATCGACCCGCTGAAATCCACCCGGCGAGCCGGAAGCGTAAGCGACCGGAGTCACGTGCCGGACTTCGCACAAATCATCCTGGAGAACCTCAAAACCGCCGGCGTGCAGCAGGCCCACAAAGAGGACCGGATTACGTTCACGTCGCTCGTCCCCTGGCCGGGAGAGATGGTTTGCGCCGCGGGAACCTATCGACAGAATGCACAGGATAAGAACCAGGCAAAGCATCCTGAGAATCCTGTTCATCCTGTCAACAAGAACGAAATGCGAGCCGCCATCTTCATCGGCCCGGAGTTTGGCACCGTGCAGCGGCAAGACCTGGTGCAGGCGGCCCGCGAGGCGGGGGACGCCAATTTTGACGTGCTGATTGCCTGTGCCTTCAACTACGAGGCCCATGCCACCGAGTTCAACAAGCTGGGCAAGCTACCCGTGCTGAAGGCCCGCATGAACGCCGACCTGCACATGGCCGAAGACCTGAAGAACACCGGCAAGGGGAACCTGTTTGTGATCTTCGGCGAGCCGGATATCGAGATTCTGACCGGCAAGGACGGCAAGTTGCGGGTGAAGGTCAACGGCGTCGATGTGTTCCATCCCAACACGGGCGAAGTCCGCAGCGACGGGGCGGACGGCATCGCCTGCTGGTTCCTCGACACCGATTACAACGAAGAGAGCTTCTTCGTCCGCCATGCCTATTTCCTGGGCGCAAGCGACCCATACAAGTCGCTGAAAACCACGCTCAAGGCCGAGATCAACGCCGACGCCTGGAGCACGCTCCATCGCGACACCAGCCGCCCATTCGACAAACCCGCGAGCGGCCGGATTGCAGTCAAGGTGATCAATCACCTGGGGGACGAAGTAATGAAAGTGTTTCGAGTCAAATAATGGGGCAACAGGCGTTGATTGGCGCGGCATCGCGCTTTGCGCAAGTCCAGGATGCTCGAATCGCCGCTGCTTCGCAGAGCAGCGATTTCGCGAGCGGTCGAGTCGTTGGATTACAGCGCTGGCGCGACAATCTCCAGCAATTCGATGCCCGGCTCGCCGTTGCAGTGAATGATGGCCGTTCGGCCGAAGGTCGCCTGGGGAGATGACATGCCGAAAAGCTTGCACAAATCTCGCCCAAGCTCGATCTTCCAGAGCGATGTCAGCTCGATTTCTCGCAGCACCCGGTGATTGATCAGAACTCTGCCAAGCGGCGTTGCTTCGCGTTCGATTTCCTGGCGGACTGCCGGGCTTAGATACTCCAAATTGACGCGCATGATGCCGAACTGCACGACGCGGCCATCGGTCTGGCGGGCAAGCAAAATCTTTCGAGCGTAGTAATGCCCTTGGCTCATGCGATCCAGCACGCGCACATCGACCGGCGATTGGTGATGCGCTTCGACGGTCACCGTCATGTGGTGCCGGTGGTCGAGCAAGCCGCGAGGCGCCTGCGGAATTTCCGAGGCCGACACTTTGGCGAATCGGCCAAGATCGGCTGGTTCGGCGTAAAACAAGTCGATCAGCGCCGAAAGTTGTTCCATCGCGCCTGGGAGGTAAGGCGATCGGAGCATCGCAGCGCTTTCCGGTGGGACGAATCTCGAGGCGGGACGACCGAGCGAGGCTGTCGGCAATCCATCATCGATCGGCCGAAGCACCTCATTATTTGCACACTCTGCCGCACGAGGCAAGCTAAATTAACCGTTAGCTTTGCGCCGCTGGAGCACCAACTCGATCAAGTGGCGGAACAACTGGCGCAGCGGCTCAGGCTCGATAGAGTCGGCGACCGTCGCGGCTCGATGCTGGTATTTCTCGACGAGGCCGCTCGCGTTGGCAAAGACATCGGCCTCGTCGTACAAGCGGCGGATTTCCAGGACCGCGCCGTGCGTCAACGGTTGCTGGGAGGCAAGAGATTTTAGCCGCGCGCGCTGCTCCGCCGGCAAGCTTTCCAGCGCCAGCGCCCAGAGCACGGTCGGCCGGCCGCCAATCACATCGCCCGCGGCGGACAGTTTGTTGTGATCGTCCCCCAGCCAGTCGTTCAAGTCGTTGATGATCTGGAAGGCGATGCCCAAGTTCGTCGCAAAGCTGGCGACCGCTTCGGCGTAACGAGCGGCCGGACCAGCAAGGCGCAGGCCCGTATGCAAAGCCGCTTCAAACGCGGGAGCCGTTTTCAGCGAGTAAATGCGAATTGCGTCCTGCGGCGTGAGTTGCTTATCGAGTGAATCTCGCCAAATCAATTCGGCTCCTTGCCCTTCACTGAGCTTCACGTGAGCTTCCGAAAGTCGATCCAGAATGTCGCCAACGACCTCGGGTCCAAGCGACTTGGTCTCGCGGGCCACCAGTCGGTACCCCAGCCCGATCAAATAGTCGCCGACGTTGATTGCCGTCGGCGTGCCGAACTTGCGATGCAGCGTCTGGTCGCCATACCGAAATTCATCGTCATCCTCGATGTCGTCGTGAACCAACGAGGCCTTGTGAAAGGTTTCGATCGACAGCGCGCAACGCTTCACGCCCAGCGGCAAGGCCGCAAGATAGCCGGCCGCATCGGCGTGACCGTTCAAGCTCGTTTCATGGCCGCCGGCCAACGATTCGTAGACGGCCAGCGTAATGAACGGCCGAGAATGCTTTCCTCCCTTCACCAGGAAGTCGTAGGCAATCGTCTCGGTCGCCGCCAGCGGATCGATGCCGTGCAATCCGTCGCCGTTGCGCTGGGCGAGCGATTGGCCTCGATGTGCTCGCGGGGCAAGCCGGGCGATTTCGTCGGGAGCGAACATGGCCGCCGCCGCCTGCATAAGCTGGGCGTACCGATCTGTTGGCAGAGCGGGGACCATGCGAGAGCGGCCCTCCTGCTTCGCCGCCAGCGGCGGTTGGAGTTTTGCCGAATTCGATGCTGGAATTACGGTCGCCAAAGAATCGCCTCGAATCATCGGGAGGTTCGGTTCGTTGCCGCAGCCGTGCGTGCAAGTTCCATCAAGGCGGGCTCGCCCCAAACGGCCGTAAAGGTATCCTAAATGAACGCGGCGGGCCAGCAGGCGGCGCGGCCGCCCAGACGGTCCATGCCGCTTGTCGGTCGCGATCGCCCCCGGTTCGTCGGCAGACGTCCAAATCAGCTCACCATCATACCAAAGCAACGCCGTCTGGAAACGACCCCTGGATCCCCGTAATTCCGGAAATTCGCGCGCTTTGAAACCCGGCGAATGGAAAACTGGTACGTTCTCTGTTCGCCTGCCCGCTGGCCCATTGCACCTCATGGCCGCGCCCAGCGGGCGCACGCGGAGGCCGCCCCCGTTGGATGCCATGCGTTCCCTGGATACGATCGTGGAATCGACGCTTGGCCCGATGCGTGGCGGACCCACCTCCCAAGCACGGTGCTTCGTTCTTGTGCAGTCATGTTCCGCTAGCTGATCTTTACCTTTCGTGCTCGAACGATTCCTTTTTGCGCTCGACCGTCACCCCCGGGCCTGCCAGGCCGCGATGCTCGCGCTGCTGCTGGTGGCCGCGTGCTTTCTGCCCCGACTGAAGTTCGACGACTCGCCCGAGCGCTGGCTGCCGGCGAGCACCCAGCGCGCTTGGAAGGTGCTCGACGATCATTTCGGCTTCGGCGATTCAATCGCCATCGGCATCGAATTTCTGCGGCCGGTGCGAGACGAAGATTCCGCGGCACTGAAAAAGCTGCGCGAGAAACTGTCGGCCATCGAAGGAATGCAACACGTGTACGATGCTTCGCTGCTCGCCGAAGACGTGGAAGCAGTGCCGCTCACCGAGTTGATCGATCCGGCCAACACCGACCGCTTCGGCCTGTACGAAGGCGCACTTTGGAGTTCCAGCCGCAACGGCAAGCTGGGACGCACCTTGCTCACCGTCTGCGAGATGTCGTATCCGCGCGATCCGGTCGAATTAGATCGCTTGCGGCGAATCGTGATTCGCGACCTGCGCCAGATTTTGGACGAAGCGAAACGCGAATCGGCGTTTCGAGAGGCCCGTTTCCATACCGCGGGCGCCATTTTGTTGATGGACGAGTTGGAAAAACGGGCACGCACCGCCGTCGTCGTATTTCTGCCGCTGTCGATTTGCGTCGGCCTGGTGACGCTGCTGATTGGATTTCGCTCGTGGCGTGCGCTGGCGCTGGCGACGATGGGGGCTGGCGCAGCCCTCCTTATGGTGCTCGGAATGATTGGCTGGATGGGCACGGGTATCGGCGTGCTCTCGACGGCCACGCCGCCGCTGATTTCGATCATTGCGATTGCCACCACGATTCACTTTGTCGCCTACGCGGTCGATCATGGCGCCGCCGCCGCCACGGTCGAAGGCCGCCAGAATTTGGTGCGCTGGGTCGGAGTGGCCTGTTTGGGGGCGGCGGTCACGACGGCCATCGGCTTTTTGATGCTGGCATTCAACCAACTGCTGCCGGTGCGCGACTTGGGTTATCAACTGTTTGCGGGCGCAATGTTGGCGTTCTTTTCGGTGTTTATCCTGTCGCAAATCTTGCCGATTCACAAAGCCTACGCGGGGCGATTTCTGCTCCCCCAGGAATTCGGCTGGTGGTCCGATTTCATCGGCCAGTATCCCAAGACGATCACGATCGCTTCGTTGGTCGTGATGCTGGCCTTTGGCCTGCTGTCCGTTCCTTGGTCGCCGACCAGCCCTGTGGGCCTCAAAGTGGACGTCGATCCCTTCTCATTTTTTGGCCCCCAAATGCCCCTCAGCCAAGCGCGCAACCATCTGTGCAACGAACGCTTCGGGCTGTATCAACTGGAGGTCGTACTCGTTCCCTACGACAAAGGACGGTTGCCGCAAGGCAACGATCCAGGAGACAAAATCCATCGAGCCAACGCGAAAGCGGCACAAGATTTTTCGGATGCCATTGCAGCCAGGCGCGATCTGGGAGTCGTGCGCGTCATTTCCACCTCGGCCCTGTTGCAGCGGCAGGCGAAGTTCTACGAAGACCTGCGCAAGCTGGAGAAGCAAGAAGGGTTGCTGGCCGTCGCGCAGCGCTTGCTGCAAATGCGCAACGTCTTGCAGCACCTGGCGAAGTTCAACGAGACCTTTGCCAATTGGAACCGCGACAAGTTGAACGAAGGGGCGATTCGGCTCACCTTTCTGGCGCACGACCGAGTGCCCGGCGGCTTCGAGCAACTCGTCGAACTGACCGAACGGTCGCTACCGCAAACCCGATTCAAATGCTACCTCGCCGGCACCGCGGCATCGGTGGTCTATCTGGCCAGCGGCCTCATCAGCGGCCTGGCCAGCGGCTTGGCCGGCTCGGCGCTGGTGATGGGCGTCGTTTGCATCTTTCTGTTCCGCTCCGTGAAATTCTCGGTCATTGCCTTTCTGCCCAACGCGTTTCCGATCGTGGTTGTCTACGGCATGATGGGGCTGACTGGCGTGCCGCTGAACAGCGGCACGGCCATGGTCGCCACGGTGGCGCTGGGCATCGCGCTGAACGACACGATTCACTTCATCCTGCACTATCAGACGCTCACCCGCGCACAAGGACACAGCCAAGATTCCGCGCTGCGAGAAACGTTCCAGCATCTCGGCCGACCGGTGGTGCTCATGACGGCCGTCCATGTCGCGGGTTTCATGATCTTTTTGGCGACCGATTTCTTGCCGCTCTACCACTTCGGCGTGCTGGCCTCGGTGGCGATGATTGCCGCGGTGCTGGGCGACACGGTGATGCTGCCAAATTTGCTGCGCGTGTTCGATCGGGTGCCGCCTCGCCTGTCACCGCCGGCGGCATTCACACCGCCCTGAAGCACGGTCTGGCCGCCGGTCACGCCATCGCCGAGTTCCTCAGCGGCAAGCGAGAAGATCCCAGCGGCTGGTTCGTCGGTTCCTATCCCCGCTTTCGCACCAAGCGCCTGCTCCGCTTCCTTTTCGACCGCTTTCAAAGCGACCTGCTCTTCAACCTGCTGCTGGCCACCCAACCGATGCGCGCGGCGGCAAGCATCGTCTATTTCAATCACAAGGGGGTGTTTGTGCCACCAGCAGATAGCGGCCAATAGCCTCGTTGGACACCCCAAACATCACCGCTACCAATCGGCCTCCAAACCTACATTGGCACCATGCAAGAAGATATTGCCGTCCGCTACAACCCTGCCATTCGTCAACATGAATGGCTGGTCCGGAGCGAGTGCAATTCCGTCGAGCCAGATCAAATTGTAGCCGCAGCGAATATTCCACACCGGCGAGAGGCGGTAATTTGCGGAGAAGTTGAGATCTCCCACGAACGCGACAACGGCGTCCGTCCAGGTCGGTGGAATTTCGCCTGAAGGCATTCTACGTGACTGACTTTGCTGGGCGCTGTTTCCAAACACGCCAGCTTTTCCGGTGACATCCCACGAAACGAGGTTGTGGTAGGAACGGCACCAACGCGCCCCAAACTGTCCGCCAAACAAATCGTTGTTGGTGTTGCGGGTAAACCTCGAAAATGCTCCCGATTCGCAAAAGCTTTCCGCCAATCGCACAAAACGAAAGCCGCTCAATAGTGATAGTTCGCCCCAGCGATGCAGGTAATTGATTTCCGCATCATGGAATTCCGAATCATACTGAATTCGCGTATCGATGCGCAACAGTTGAAATGGTCGATTGATCTGGAACAGGCTGTCGGCGGGATTGGGCGGAATCGGATCGAGCGAATCGAGCGCGAGCAAATCCATGCCAATCGCTGATCCACTCATGCCAAGCACGCTGAAATACTTTGCCTCCCAGAACTTGGCGGCGTCAACGCGATAGGCAAGTGAAACCTGAGGACCAATGCCAACATCGAATGGCGCGGAACCCGTGCTCAAATTGTTTATCGGAGAAGGTCGTTGTGCGCGTGCGCCATTGTCGCGCCATAGAAAAATACTTTCAGCCTGCACGGACCAGCGCGGCCAGCGATCGCACTGGCCAACGTCGGCCGTTGCACAGGTCGTTCCCAAGAGCGGCGTTAGAAAATTGTCTTCGCCGAT
>JADZDJ010000282.1 GCA_020851115.1 Pirellulales bacterium | reverse complement strand
GCGTTGGACCAAAGCGATCCACAACTGGAAGGAAGCCCTGAACCACTTCGCCATCATGTTCCAGGAACGAATGCCCAAGAACCTACGCTAGCAAAAACCCCCGAGCACAAAATCGCGGACAGGGCCGGAGGCGGCACGCATTGTGCGATAAGTCCTTCTATAAGCTTCCGAATCCTTGAAAACCTCTCGAACTAGAGTCCCAATATTATTGTTAAGCGCCAAGAGACTCTTTGTCCCGTCGAATTGCGGCATCAGGAACATCTTGCGCAACTGCTGTATCGCGTCCAACAATCGCTCATTCGGCCAATCCAATCCGCGGCACAGATCGTCAAATTTGCATGGACCTTGCAAACTAAGTGCTAGTAACACTTGCTTTCCTTCGTCGGCAAGCTGTTCGTACTCTCGCTGCATAGCATATTTCCTTGCCTCACTTCCCCGTTTCTCAGCCCAGAGTCCAATTGCGTTCTCGATGTCAAGCCCGGACTGAGTAAGTCGCAGCAAATCCTCGATAAAAAGCGGTGACGAATCAGTGACGTCCAGTAACTTATCCTTCAATTTTAAAACCGGCACAGGCGAAATGCCCATAAGATCGCATCTTGATTTGATAAACGATTCACCGTCAGCCGCAGATAGCCCGGCAATTTGAGTCGTCACATTTGACATCCCAAACATTGCGCGCCTCGATGTCAACAAGATTCTTGATCTTGTAATTTCCGGCATCGCCATCACAAGAAACTGAATTGCGTCTTCCCCATCATCCTGAACCGTGTCCATATCATCGATGACAAGCAGCGATGGAAAATCCGACAGAAGCGACAATGCAGCATGCTCGTTCTCTAATGGGTCCTCGCTAATCGCATCTCCAAATGCGCGGAGAATTGCGCATACTGCGGTAGCCTTATCAAAGAAATCAGGTCTATCCACCAGAACTGTCTGTCCTTCAATAAACCTGCGACGCTTTGCTGACATCCAAATAATGGATTCAAGACCATGGTCATCACGCGATGCTACTGATCGAGCGAACGCGTACGCAATCGCCGATTTACCCTTCCCACCTTCACCAGATAGTGCCCATCGTCGCGCTTGTTTATCAGATAGCCAATCGCTCAAGAGTGCTAGTTCGCGATGGCGACCAACAAAATCCATTACAACTTCATCTGGCGGCGGCAAAACCGCTAGTATTCTCTGAGAATCCTGCGTAATGCCGCCGAGCAGCGTCGCTTGCAATCGCAGTATCTGTGCCGATGCCTCTGGCAACTCACAGAAATCCAAGACCTTTCTTGCACAATAGAGAACATTCGCCGAGTCGTCGTAATTGATATCATCCGTAACGGGATGCGAGACCGGGTCTCGCACATTCTTGATTTGCTTCATCCATGTGGTCAGCGTTTGCCGAGCCTGATTTCGCTCCTTCTTGGGCTTGGCAGCATGAGTGGGACAAAGCAAATCAAAACTTGGCTCAAATACCGAAAAGAAATGCTCTACGCCGAGGAGCTCATATTCGTCACGAATCGGCGTAGACAGCTCTTCTGTACCGCCGGACCTACGTTCGGTTGCGGCTTCCTTAATTGCCTCCCAATATGTTTTCTTCGTTTCTTCATCTCTCTTTAAGAACGGTTTTCTTACTTCCTCGATTCCTTTCTCTCCAAATTCATTTGTGAACGTCTTTCTGATAAGCTCGACAACAGCATTGCGGTATGTCCGTTGAATCGCGCTAAAGAGAATCGTAGTGTTGTCCATTGATTAGCCCCTTTCAACTACAACAAGTATAAGACTTACTTCCGTTCCCACGGCGGGCGCTCTGGCAGATACGAATCGAATTCGGCGAGCAATTTCTGTTGATAATCGCCGGCGAACTTGCCGCTCAGAAAGCGGTCAATGGCTTCGTCGTGGAATCGCTTCCAACTTGCTTCCTCCGCGCCCGGATTGATCGGATAGAACAAGGTGTTATTGGCCTGCGCGGCTTTGTAATCGCCAGGGGCATCGCCGATCATCAACGAATGTCCTGGTTTGTACTTTTTCGAAACCCCGAGCAACTCCTTCTTGGTGCCAACTTCTTGGCCGCAGATGCCAACGACATACTTTGCCAAATCATGTTCCGCCCATTCTCGCTTAAGCGCCTCGGTGGGAGTGGCGGAGACGACAAGCATGTCGGCCTTCGTTTTCAGCTTCTCCAGGCTTTCTCGTAAAAACGGGAATGGCGGCACCCAGCGTACGATTCGCTCGACCGCTTCGTTCACGTCTTTGCTCCAGGCCAGCGCTTGCTTCAGATCGGCATGGCCGCCAGCGTCAACGGCTTTCCCGAGTGCCGGATTCGCCAGCTTCGTTTCCACTTTGATCCACTCGATCAACCCCTGCGGCATCGTAATCTTGACACTGCGGGCGGTTACTTCCGGCCGCCGTTGCAGCCATTCGAGGGTTTCGATGAGCGCCGGAAATCGATTGATGCCGCGGCTTTTAGAATACAAATTCACAAATTCGGCCGCCTCGCGGGCATACTTGCTCACGCCTTGCAGACCATAGTGATTGATGATCGCCGGAATGAAGCACTCTTTGTGCTTCAGCTCCATCGTGTCGAACGCGCAGCCGTCGCTGTCGATGCCGACGAGAAACGCGTGTGTGGGTTCAAAGTCGAACATTTCGATTTACCAGAGGTTCGTGGTCCGCTGTTGCTTTACGTCTTGCGGTCGCCTTGTGGAACATACTTCGGCAACTTCTGTTCCGCATAAATCGGCTCGAACCGCGTCATCCGCTGCCGGCCGTCGATCATCGGCAGCGTCACCATGTCTTCGCCGACGAGCGGCTTGGCGTAGCGGGCGAAATCGTCGGTCACGTCGTAGCCGTTGGCGGCAATCCATTGTTTCGGGAACGACCGGTCGGCCGCGGCGACTTTTTCCAGTGGCACTTTGTCGTACTTCGCCGCGTAGATCGGCCCCGGCGTGCGGAGGATGGTGGACATGTAGCCTCCTTCGCCGCGTGCGGCCAGCAGGGCCGACATTTGCCCGCTGCGGTAAGCTTCTTCCAGATCGACCGTCGAGGCGTAGGCCATCGCGTGGCGCTGATCGGTCCCCGGCACATTGCCGCGGGCCGCTCCCTTCGCCGCCAATCCGACCTTGTTTAAGTAATTCACGACGACTTGCGCTACCGTCATCTGGCTGGAACTGAACATGGTGTGGCCGAACGAATCCTTCACTTCCCCGACTCCGCCCACGTCGAAGCCTTCGCTGATGACGACCAGGCAGCGGCCGACTTTCTTCAATTGTGCATTTACGTTGTCGGCCAGTTGCTCGAGCGAACAGGGGCTTTCGGCCAAATAAATCTGCAGCGGCAACTCGCGGCCAGGATCCGCCAATCGTGCCGCAGCAGGAATATAGCCGATTTTGCGCCCCATCGCCTGCATCACCAGCACCGGATCGGCCGGACAACTTCCGGCGTTCTCTTCATTGGCGTATTGAACCATATGCAGCCAATACTTCGCGGTGCTGCCGTAGCCGGGAGTGTGATCGACGAGCTTGAATTCGCTGTCTCCCACGTCATTATCGATCGTCTTGGGCACACCAACGGCAATCAAGTCCAGCCCACGCTCGCGCGCCATCGCAGCGATCTTATGGGCGGTGTCCATCGAATCGTTTCCACCAATGTAAAGAAAATAGCCGATGTCGTGTGCTTTCATGACATCGATCGCCCGCGTGAAGTCTTCGGTTTGAGTCGGCTTTAACTTATATCGGCAGGTGCCAATCGAGCCAGCGGCAGGCGTGTACCGCAGCAGTGCAACTTCCTCGGCTGATTGCGCCGATAGATTGAGGAGTTCCTCCTTCAACACACCTTCGATGCCGTGTCGCGCGCCGTAGACGATGCCAATTTCCGACATTTGCCGCGACGTTTCAATGATGCCGCGCAAGCTGTTGTTGATGACCGGACTAGGCCCGCCACTTTGGGCCACGACCATATTACGACGCTGAGGCATTGGAGTTGAGTGAGACTGGAATTGGCGGAGGCGAAGGTAGTTTCCCGTAGCAGCGCAAAAAGCGAATGTCGCATTTTACTGCTGCCAGCGCTGGCCTTCAATGAGGAGCGCGGTATCTCCCACGGTGCCGAGGCCGATGCTTATCGCGCCTCGCCGACGGGAGTTTCATTTTCTTCGCGCATCTGGTTGAGCCAGTTATCCCAATCCTTCTTGTTCTCGTCCGTCGTCTGCCGATTCAATTGAATGACGGCGTAGACGAGTTGTTCCATCTGTCGGTCTTCAAGCACGCGTTGAACCTTGGAAGGATTCAAGCCTCCGGCCAGCGAACGGAGTTGATCGAGTTGTTTGGCGCTTTGTTCTGGATTCTTTTCACGAGAAAAGGCGTAGTAAAACGCCAGCCCCGCCGCCGAGAAAGCGCGAAACTGATTTTCCCACTGGCGACTCGAATCGGTCGCCTCGGCGAGTTCGTCGAGCAAGGGCTTTGCGAGCTTCATGTCGGTGGGTAGAAAAATCTTGACGAGTTCTTCTTTGGCGCGCCACACCCAGCGAGTCTCGGTTGGAAAATTTTCTACCACCGCATTCCAAGCCGCTAATGTATTGCTGTACTCGGCCAAATAATACTGCTCTTCGGCCGTTTTTTGGACAGCCACTTTGGGTAATTCCGCGGCAGGCACATCGAGCAAATACCGTTCGCGCGTAGCCCACGCAGCGCCAGCGCCGAGCAACATGGCGCCGATCACTAGCGCTGCGGCGTACCCCATCCGCCGCCGCTTTCCTCGCGTGGCCAGCGATTGAGTTTTCATTAAATTTTGCAACCGCTGCGTGGCTTCGCCGCGCAGGGCCAGCAGCGAGGCGATTTCCGTGCCGTTGACTTCGTCCATCTCCGCGGGCCACGACTGCTCGATGCCGTCTATTTGCAGTGAGCGCAGCTCTTTGAGCAATTCCCGGGGGGTGGAAAACCGTTCGGCAGGATCCTTCACCAGCAACTGGTGAATGATTCGGCTCAGCGCTGGCGGCAGATCGGGACGTAGGTTTTCAAGTCGCTCGGGTTGCGTGCGCACATGTTGCAAGGCCACGCTCAGAGCCGTGTCGCCACGAAACGGCGGTTGGCCAGCCAGCATATGGAAACATGTCACGCCGAGCGAATAGAGATCGCTGCGCGAATCGAGTGGACGGTTCTCGACTTGTTCTGGGCTCATATACAACGGGGTGCCCATGGTGATGCCGACCTGGGTCAGCTTCACCGTGTCGTCTCCCGCAGTGATGCGAGCCAGTCCGAAGTCAGCGACTTTTACTTCTCCCGAGCGACCGAGCATGATGTTTTCGGGCTTAATGTCGCGGTGGACGATGCCGCGCTCGGCCGCCTTGCACAGTGCCGCAGTGACCTGCCGCATCACGGCCAGCGCTAGCCGAATGTCGGGCGGGCCGTGCCGGGCAATCAGTTGCGACAGGTTTTGTCCTTCGACATATTCCTGTGCAATGTAATGGATCCCCTCGATATTGCCGACTTCGTAAATTTGCACGATGTTGGCATGCACCAGCGCGGCCGCCGCTTGCGCTTCACCATGAAAGCGGCGGACGTAGAGTTCGTCGGCCGCCAATTCGCGTTTCAGGACTTTGAAGGCCACTTGTCGACGAAGCGAACCTTGCTCGGCCAGATAGACATCCGCCATCGCGCCGCGGCCAAGCCGACGCAGCAACCGATAGTCCCCCAGTTGCCGCCCGGAAAGATCAAGGTCGAGACCTGTTGCGTCGGCAGGCCCGTTGCCGGTAGACATGGGGGCGGAATGGCTCATGAATACAGTATCGCCGCCGGGCAGAAGATTGACAACGGAGCGCTCTGGAGCAGACATTCCAGCCTGCCAAAGATCGCGTATTCGGCAATCAAGAAGGCCTGCCCCACGAGAAAGATATACTTCCAGCAGAGTGCGAAGGTTACACTGAAAGCATATCACCGATCAAATTTTCACCGCCGCCCCATCGTTCTTTAGACCCTCAGAAAGTCGTTCATGCCCAGTCCGCGATCTGCCCAGGAGTTCTTGCGTCTGCTGCATCACGTGGAGTCGCCGGTCTATTTCGTCGCCGAAAACCGGCAACTCGCGTTCGTCAATCGGGCCTGTGCGAATTGGCTTGGCGTCGATCCCAAGGAAATCGTGGGGCGGATATGCCGTTATCGGTCGGGAGATGCCGATCCGTTGACAGCCGCAGCCGACTCAATTTGTCCGCCGCCGGAGGTGTTTCATGGGAAGCGAACGTTCGCGGAGCTATCAATTCACGACGCATCCGGGACCAACCAACGGCGACACGCAGAATTCATTCCACTGGCGAGCGACGATGGTAACATTGTCGGTGCGCTGGTGATTGTTGATCTCATGGATCTGCCTGAAAACGCTGGCGATAGCTTGCCCGCGGAGGCAACGGACGCCGACGAGGCGGCGCGGCTGCATCAGGTCGTCAGCAAGTTTCGTGCGGCGATGGTCGGGCGACATCGGCTGGAACGACTGGCGGGAAAGACGCCGGCGATGCAACGAGTGCGGATGCAAATCGAATTGGCGGCTAGCTGCAATGCGACCGTGCTCGTCGTCGGTCCTGCTGGGAGCGGCAAACAGCATGTCGCCAGCACGATCCATTACGCCCAATCCCCGCCGATTGGAAGTCTCGCACCGATATCATGTGCCGTACTACCGGGCGAGGTACTGCTTTCGACCTTGAGCGCGCTCTCGAAAAAGCATGCCACCGCGACCGATGGGCCGCCGGCGACGCTTCTGCTGGCCGAGGTGCAAATGATGCCGGCCGAGGTGCAAGCGGAAGTGGCTCATTGGTTGGCGGCAGGACCGAGAAACATTCGGATCATCGCCACTTCGAAGCTGCCGCAGTCGTCGTTGGTCGATCAAGGATTGCTTCGTCGCGACCTGGCGATGCTCTTGAGCACGGTAGTGATCGAACTCGCCCCACTATCGTCGCGGCGCGACGATATTCCGCTCGTGGCACAAATATTGTTGGAAGACTGTAACGCAGATAGTGAGTCGAAGCAGCTGCGCGGCTTTTCCACCGAGGCGATGGACAAACTAGTGGCCTACGATTGGCCCGGTGAAATCGACGAGTTGGCCGGCATCGTGCGCGAGGCATTTGCCGCGGCCGAAGGCTGCGAAATCATCGCGGCCGATTTGCCAAAAATACTTCGCCTGGCTGCGGAAGCAGCCAGATTCCCACGCAATCCGGTCGAGCCGATCGATTTGGAGCGGTCTCTCGCCCGGATCGAAACCGATTACATCGAGCGAGCGATGAAGCAGGCGAAAGGCAACAAGACGCAAGCGGCCAAGCTGCTTGGCCTAACCCGGCCTCGGCTCTATCGCAGGATGGTGCAGCTCGGTTTGGCGCAAGCCTCGGATGCCGCGGAAGATGAAAGCTTGAAATAGGCGTTCGACACTTCAGCAATGGCGCGCAATTTTCGCAACGCACAAAGAAACGAAAAGAATATACCCGATCACGGCTCGATGACGTCCGTTTGATTTCACAAATAAAGCTGTTGCGCAGCGCGTTAGCGCGATAAGAATTTACACCTTGCATCGTCAAACGATGAACATCGTCATCTACGAAGCCACGGGAGATTGGGCCGCTGCTCTGCGCCGCGAAAATTCGCCGCAAGCCATCGTCGAAACGCGCAGCGTGGACGAATTGCTCCACGAACTTGCGAAGTCTGTCGCCGTCGTGGCCGCGATCGAGATCACCGATCGCCACATCGAAAGCTCGATGACCACGATTTCCAGAGTATCCCGCAGGTTTCCTCGCATCGCGGTCGTAGCGTTAACGGATCGCAAGCTGAGTCGTATGGAGTGGTTCATCCGTGAATCCGGAGCGGCGCACGTCGTTTTTTCGACGCGGTACGCTCGCGAAATCGCCGCCGTCGCCCAGCAGCACCTTGCAGGCAGAGACCAGAACGAATTCAATACCGAAGAGTCGAATCTCGCAAACCAATACCTCGGGCATTTGCCGTGGGGTGCTTAAATCTCCATGTCCTCGAGTTTCCCTGTAATGTTCCGCGGAATCGGACGGCAGAAAATTCGACGGGCAAATTGATAGGAATTGAGACCATGTCGCAAAGTACCATTGATCGTGCAGCCATCCTGGCAGCTTTGGCCGATTTCAAAGACCCCGAAACTGGTCGGCCAGTGACCCAGCAAGACCAGGTCCGCGACATTGCCGCCGCCGGGGACGATGTATCGCTAACCCTTGCCCTGACAACACATTCAGCGCCGCTCTGGCAGGAAACCAAGGCTGAATTAGAACAACGGCTCCGCGACAAGTTTCCTCAGCTTCAGCAGCTTACGGTCAATTTGGCCGTTCATTCACGTCCGCCGCAAAAGTTGGGCACTGTCGGCGTGCCGGCGAAGAGTGTGATCGCCGTCGGCTCGGGCAAAGGGGGCGTGGGGAAGAGTACCATTGCCGCCAGCGTTGCTCTTGGCCTCGCACAATCTGGCTGCCAAGTGGGCTTGCTCGACGCCGACATTTACGGCCCGAGCATTCCACATCTGCTGGGAATACACGGGCAGCCGGAACGTGAGGGTGAAAACAAGATCAAAGCGTTCGAACACGGCGGTATGAAGGTGATTTCGATGGGCTTCTTTGTGCCTGCTGGCGAAGCCGTGGTCTGGCGCGGACCTATGCTGCACGGTGCGATCACGCAGTTGCTGCGCGATACGGCATGGGGCGAACTCGATTATCTCATCATCGACATGCCGCCGGGCACAGGCGATATTGCTTTGACCTTGTCGCAACTACTGCCGCTGACTGGCGCAGTCGTCGTCTGCACACCGCAGGATGTGGCGCTGCTGGATGCCGTGAAAGCGATCGCGATGTTTCGCAAAGTGAACATCCCAGTGCTCGGCTTGGTCGAGAACATGAGCTATTTCGTTTGCCCCGATTGCGGCAAACAATACGACATCTTCGGCCACGGCGGCGCGAAGCGCCGGGCCGAAGAACTCGCCGTGCCGTTCTTGGGGGAAGTACCGATCAATATTTCGATTCGGGTTCACGGCGACGAAGGTCGCACTGGAGCAAACTTCGACGATGCACTCAGCGCACCGTTCTTAAAAGCGATTTGCTATCGACTGGCCAAGAATCTTGCCGAACAGTCTCGCCGCCAAGCGCCGCTGCCATCGTTGCCGACGTTGTAAGTTCATGGAATGGCAAGCGATCCGTGAACGATTGCACGGCGCGGCCGCAGTGGCGCAATCAAGACGACAGCAGGCAACAGCGAAAGCAGAGGTCTTCGAGCGGCGACTCTTCTTTGCTGCATGCACTTCCTGCCGCTTAAGAATATCGTCAGGAAAACAAGGCTTGCGGAATTGCAATACAAAGGTGGTTCGTGAATGACGAATCGCTTTGCCAGCAAGTATTGGTGGAGAAATCGGCAATGGCTTTTTTGGTGGAGAAGTACCAAAACTCACGAAATACTCGACTTGCGATCACTAGGCCAATTTGCATTCTGGGCAGGATTGGCGCAGCAGAAATGCACAATTTATTTCCGGAATTTTCTAGACTAGGACAAGTCGTGGAAAACCTGTCGAGTTCCGGCCCTAAGTCGCCAGCAGTCAAAGAGTTGCCGCAGTACAGAGTTGCACCTCTTGAACCCATCAAATGAGGGATGCTTCAAACACTAGAGCCGCAGGGACCGGCGAACCGGTCACTGCGGCTCTTTCTCGTCGTATCAGGGAAGATTGCGCGAGGGCTTCGCTTTCATCTTGTTAGCTCAGTCCTCCCGCAGGGCACCGAAAGCTACTTCTTCTTCTTCGCAGCTTTCTTCTTCGTGCCCTTCTTCTTGGCCGACTTCTTGGCAGCCTTCTTCTTGGCCACAGTACGTCCTCCTAAAAAGAACTTGCGACGAGCGCACCGATCCGCCGTCTTCGACGGCAGCTCAACCGGCGATCCATTCGCAAGACAACCAACCAAGGTTCGTCATGCACACTCTCGGCAGCGATGTTGAGAAACGATTTGTTACTTCCGAACGACTTGCGAAGCGATGCTGACTGCTTCACACGACTCATCGCAGCAACTTTTCTATTTCCAATGTTCGCTTGCGACCTTCCTAATCGTTGAGTGTGCGTGAACTCTACACTTGCTATTTGTAACGACCGCAAAACACTTTTGCAACAGTTATTTCACAAAATCTTTCAATCCGGCGCAGAAGTTGTCAAGAGCAGTTTGATATTTGGAAAAGTTTTTTGGAGTCGAACATGAACGAGAGATGCGCAACCCTGTTGATGAACGTCAAGAAAAAGTGCGATGATGGTCAGCGAAGAAGCCGCCGAACATGGATGCATCATTCATCGATCACTCATGCATCCATTCAAAACAACGACACGCTCGAGCCGTCCTTCAAATGACCGCTGGGCTGATGGCGTCGTTGCGGCACGCCAAGCAGTCGCCAGCTTTCCGCCGTGCGCGTGCGCAGATAGATCCAGCGTCGAAACGAACCTCGCGTGGGTCGAATCGACTTCGATTCTCCATGGGTGGCTGCCAGAATCGATGGCCAAACAGTGCGCCAATATCGCAGCCGGATATGAATCGGATCGATGCCATACCACTGCGATTGTTGCTCGATCAACGTCACGCCGCGCGACCGGCCCAGCGTTTCCAGCCGACCATTGAGTTCTCGACCACGGGAGAGTAAATCGGACAACTCGAGATGCTTCAATGGAAAAAACAGCTTCGCGAAGAACCGAAAGCGGGCCGGCGAGAGGCGAACGGCGCTCGACATTGGCAACAGCGTCATCGCCACCTGGGCATCGACGGACTGAAGGCGGTCGATCGCCGTTTCGATCCATCCGGCGATCTGCGGCACGGCAGCGCCGTACATTAAATCGTTGCCGATATCGGTGATGAGGGCCGCTGTCGGCAATTTGGGCCGCTCGTCAAGCGATTTCCACAGGCCGCAATCGACGATTCCCGGCAGCGAGCGGCCAAGGAAATTGCTCGTCCAACCGTACGAGCGGCCATGTCCCAAAGCGCAGCAAATATCGAGCGGTGAACCCCAAATGTCTTGGGCCGATTCCACGACCGTCGAGATACCGCGAGTGAGATTGCTGGCGCCAAGCAAGACAACGCGAACGCGCGGCGATCGATCGATAGGCTCCACGGGCAATTTTCTCTTCACGCTCCGCCGCGAAAACGGCGCTGGCTTCGGTCGTCCCGTCAATTCAAATCCAAACCCGCTTCGTTACGAATTTCGCACTTTTGGTGAGCGCGAACCGCTCTTTGCAATCCGTGGAAACCTTCGATGGCAACAAATCGCTCGGCGACCTATGACTGCCTCTTCGCAGTTTTTCGCCCCGGCCGATAACCAGGGACGAGGGGTTTGCCGCGAATGTGATCGCCCTCGCGCTCGCCCATTTCCTCGTTCACTTTGCGGCGACGCCGATGGATGGCTTCTTTCGGTGGCCGCGACGGAATCAAGCAATCGCAGCCTTCGCCGATCAGGTCTTGGCGGCCAGCTTTTTCCAGAGCCTGCCTGACCTCGAAGTAATTTTCGGGCTTGAAGAACTGCAGCAGGGCGCGCTGGAGGCGGCGGTCGCGGAGGTGTTTGGCGATGTGGACTGGCTTCATCGTGAACGGGTCGAGGCCGGTGTGGTACATGCAGGCGGCGATATCGAAGGGGCTGGGGATGAAGTCTTGGACCTGGTCGGGTTGGTAATGGTTCTTCTTGAGAAATGTGGCCAAATTGATCATCGCGTCCAGATCGCTGCCGGGGTGGCTGGCGATGTAGTACGGGACGAGATATTGCTTTTTGCCGGCGGCTCTTGAGTGACGCTCGAATTCGCGGCCAAACTTTTCGAAGTCGTCGTTCGACGGCTTTTTCATGAAGTCGAGCACCTCGGGATCGGTGTGCTCGGGGGCGACCTTCAGGTAGCCTCCGACGTGGTGCTGCGCAAGCTCGCGCATGTAGTTGGAGTCGCGACGCGCAAGGTCCATGCGAATTCCGGAGGCGACTAAAACCTTGCGGACGCCCGGCAACGCGCGCGATTTTTTCATGAGTTGCACAAGCGGGCCGTGGTCGGCGCCGAGCAGCTTGCAGATCGACGGATGGACGCAGCTCAAGCGGCGGCAGACGGCTTCGACTTCGGGGCGAGTGCATTTCATTTCGTACATGTTGGCGGTTGGGCCGCCAATGTCGCTCACAACGCCAGTAAAGTCGGGATCTTGCGACATTTTCTGGATTTCGGCGAGGATCGACTCCTGACTGCGGCTCTGGATGGTCCGACCTTCATGGGCGGTAATGCTGCAGAAGGTGCAACCGCCAAAGCAGCCGCGCATGATTTGGACAGAATGTCTCACGACTTCGAATGCCGGGATTTTTTCTTTGCCGTAGCTGGGGTGTGGTCGGCGTGTAAATGGCAGGCCGTAGACGCGATCCATTTCAGATTGCGTCAGCGGCAGCGCGCCAGGATTTACGACGACGGCTTCTGATCCGTGGAATTGAACGAGCCGACGTGCATTGCGCGGGTTGGTTTCGCTGTGAGCGGTCTTCGTGAGGAGGCAGAAGGCGCGCTTGGCGGCAGGATCGTCGCCGGAGACTTGTTCGTAGGACGGAAGCGAAAGAGTGTCTGGTCGCTTGGCATCGGGTGTCTGATGGTTTGGTGATAGGGCGAAATCGGCGGCTTCCTTGGCGCCAAGGCGATAGGCGACGCCACGGATGTTTCGTAGATCACGCACCGTTTTGCCAGCGGCGAGCTGATGGGCGATTTCGACGATGGGACGCTCCCCCATGCCATAGACCAGCAAGTCGCACTTGGCATCCATCAAGATCGAGCGGCGGACTTTGTCGCTCCAGTAATCGTAGTGAGCAATCCGGCGCAGGCTCGCTTCGACCCCTCCGGCAATGATTGGCACGCCTTGATAGGCTTCGCGGGCGCGTTGACTGTAGGCGAGCGTTGCGCGATCGGGACGGCAGCCAATCCGTCCGCCTGGGCTGTAGGCGTCGTCATTGCGCACTTTGCGGTTGGCGGTGTAATGATTAATCATCGAGTCCATATTGCCCGCGCTGATGGCGAAGAAGAGTCGCGGCCTGCCGAAAATCTTCCACGGCTCGCACGAATGCCAATCGGGTTGGCTGAGGATGGCGACGCGGAAGCCTTCGCTTTCGAGCAAACGACCGAGCAGCGCCATTGCAAAGCTGGGGTGATCGACGTAGGCGTCGCCGGTGACGAAGACGATGTCGGGGGCGGGCCAGCCACGGGCGTCCATTTCTTTTCGCGACGTCGGCAACGGCGGAATGAATGGAGAAACGGGAGTGCGGAATGGAGAATGATTTGGATTGTGGTTTTCGCGCGGTACGGATAGGGAACCGACGCGGTCGATCAGTTCGGGCGTGGAACGCTCGATGACCGGCAGCGAGAATGACTTCGGCGATTTTGCGTTTTGAAGCGGCATTGTGAGGTTCGCGTAAACCGTTACTATAGCTTGATTTCAGGTATTTGTTCACTCTGCGGGGCAAGCTTTCTTGTCTACCGGATATGCTTATACGCCCATGGGAGTTACTGCTTGAGCGAGAAGGCTGATTATTCCGGCAATGACTGCCTGGTTTTTGACGTTGCCAGCTTGTCGCTCGTTGACGCTTCGCCGTAAGCCGTTTAGGCTTAATATGTTAGTGTGGTCTACACGCTTCCCCGTGAAGACCGTGACTCGCGGGACTGTGGCTCATTTCATCCGCACGGCGGAGCGTTCGAGGGATCTTTCGGAGATTCTGTGGCAAGCAAAGCGTGGTCGGGAGTTTTTAGCGAAGCGACGGATCGCCGTGTCGAACAGTTCACCGAAAGCATTAGCTTCGACCAACGGCTGTACGCGCACGATATATTCGGTTCAATCGCGCATGCCCAAATGTTAGCCAAAGTTGGGTTGCTATCTAGCGAAGAATGCCGACAGATTGAGCAGGGCCTGGAAGCAGTTCGCCAAGAGATTGAGCAGGATAAATTTGAGTTTCGCACGGAACTGGAAGACATTCACCTGCATATCGAGCGGGCACTCATTGAACGGATCGGCGACGTTGGGCGGAAGCTGCATACGGCGCGGAGCCGGAACGACCAGGTTTCGACCGACTTGCGGCTGTGGTGCCGCGAGTCGATCGACAAATTAAACGCAGGTCTTGTCGACGTGCAGCGGGCGTTTGTCGGAAGGTGCGATGCTGACAGAGATGTCATCTTGCCGGGATACACGCATTTGCAGCGTGCCCAACCGGTGCTGGCCCCGCATTATTGGTTGGCGTATTGCGAAAAATTCGAGCGCGACCGGCAGCGGTTGGCGGATTGTCGGCGGCGGGTGAATGTCTTGAGTCTCGGTGCGGCAGCCTTGGCTGGAACGAGCTTGCCGATTGACCGGCACGACGTGGCGAAGCGACTCGGTTTTGTGAACGAGCAAGGCGAACCGCAAGTGGCGGCCAATAGCTTGGACGTGTCGAGCGACCGCGACTTTGTCATCGAACTGGCGTTCGTGCTGGCGATGATCGCCGAGCATTTGAGCACCTGGGCCGAAGAGTGGATTTTATGGAGTACGGCGGAGTTCAATTTTATTAGGCTACCACAGGCGTTTTGCACGGGCAGCTCGATCATGCCGCAGAAGATCAACCCGGACGTACTTGAATTGACGCGCGGCAAGACGGCGCGAGTGATCGGTAATTTGCAGGCGCTGCTTGTGCTCGTGAAGGGCTTGCCGCTGGCGTACAACCGCGATTTGCAAGAAGACAAGCAGCGAATTTTTGATTCGGTCGATACGGTGCTGGCCTGTTTGGAAGTGGCTGCGCCGCTGGTGGCCGAGGCGGAGTTGAATCGTGCGGTCATCGCCGAGCGGCTCGACCGCGGACATCTCGACGCGACGACGTTGATGGAAGAACTGATTCGCCGCGGGATTCCACAGCGCACCGCGCATGAAGTGGTCGGTAAATTGGTTCGCAAGGCGCTCGACCGTGGGGTGCGGTTGGCGGACTTAACCGAGGCGGAGTTTACCGAAGCGGATGCGAGGCTCGATGGAAGCTTGCGAAATATACTTGGTGTGGAGAACGCGATAGCGCGATTTGTCAGTGATGGCTCGACCGCGCCACAGGAAGTGGAGAAACAGATCGCGGTATGGAAGAAACGAACAAGACATTGAAACCGCTCATTTCCGCTCATGGATGCAAACGATCGATGAGCGAGGGATTAGTACAGGTAAATATTACGATTTGCGCGATTCAGAACTCAAGGTGAATTCGAGGGGGCATACCATGAAACAACGTTTTCGCTGCGCTGCGACTGCAATCGTGCTTGCCGCGTCGTTCTGGCAGATCGCTCATGCGCAGGATCCGATGGTGCCGGCCGAACCGCCAAAGACGGTGACGCCAACGATCGAATCGGCCAATCGCAACGTGGCGGTCGAAACGATCATTGATTCCAAACCCACTTCTCCTGCGGAGCTGCTCAAAGCGGCCGCGATCTTGGCCGACCTTGGCCGGCCGGACTTGGCGAAGGCCTATTTGAAACAATTGGCCGATTCGAAGCCCGGTGAAGCGGCGCTGGCTGAGGCGGCGGGAAAAGTCGCTGCCGACGTGTTGATGCGACTGGCAACGAACGAGGATCTGCGACCCGAAGGGCAATCGCTGGCAAGTACTGTGCTTGCGGCCGGGGCAAAGCGGGCGCGCGATCCGCAGCGGCTCAAAGCCGTAGTCGATCGCCTGGCAGATCCGTCACGGCAGGTGCAACGCGAGGCGCTGATCGAACTGCTCGCCGCCCGCGATGATGCGGTCCCGGCGATTCTGGCGGCGCTGGCGGACCAGAATCGTGCTCGCGTACATGCAATGGCGCGGCAAACGCTCGTGCAGATCGGTGAGCCGACAGTGGGGCCGCTGACGGCGGCGCTCAAGTCGGACGATGTTGCGCTCAAGGTGCAGATGATCGACGTGCTCGCGCAGTTGGGCGTGCATGATGCGGCGATTTACCTCGTCGCGCCGGCAGTTGCAGAGTCAAGCCCGGCCAGGATAAAGCAAGCGGCTGCGGCGGCGTTGGAAAGTTTGCTGGGCGTTCGCAATGCGACGGCCTCTGACGCTGAAATGCTGCTGGCGAAGGAAATCCAGCGCTATTTGACCGGCAAACGGCCAATGAATACCGATGCGAACGGCATGGTTTCCATGTGGCGATTCGATGCCGCCACGAAATTGCCAGCGCGCGAGACTGTGTCGTGTGAAGAGGGGAATGCCATCGTGGCGTCGCGGCTGGCGGACGATTTGCTATCGATTGTGCCGAACGACGCTGCCGCCAAACGTCTCTACCTGGTCAGCCATTTGCAGTCCGCAACGTATCGGAACGGTCTGGATCAACCATTGCCGCCCAACAGCGATGTAGTAATACGAGCCAAAGAATTTGGAGGAAAGACCATCGAAGACGCGCTCAAGAGCGCTCTCTATTACGGTCAACTTCCGGCGGCGCAAGCGTTGGCGCAGGCTCTAGGGGACGTGGGCGATGCATCGTATCTGCAATCGAGTGGTGAAAACTTCCGGCCGATTGTGATGGCCCTTTCGCACGGCGATCGGCGTGTGCGGTTTGCCGCGGCAGCAGCGATCATGCAGTGGCATCCCCGTTCGCCCTTTGCCGGTTCGAGCGACCTGGTGGGTGCGCTGGCTTGGTTTGCCGGCTCGCCGGGGGAAAAGCGGGCGCTTGTGGTGTTTCCAACAGACATCATTGGCAGTGACTTGGCGACGATGCTCGGCGCGCTGGGTTACAGCGTCGATGTGGTCACCTGGGGCCATCGAACTTACATCCAAGCATTGTCGTCGGGCGATTATGAACTGGCGTTGCTCAGCGGGCGCGTCGATCATCCGCCGCTGTGGGTACTACTGCAAGAACTGCGGCGACAACCCCGAACTGCAAAATTACCAATTGCTCTGCTGGGTGAAGACGGCGATTCCCAGTGGCTCCGCTCGCTGGCGTCAAAGGATCCAATGACCGTCGTCATCGAGCGGCCGGTGACGCCCGAGGCGATGAAGCTGCATGTTGGACGACTGGTGGACCGTACGGAGCAAAGCATTGTTCCTGCGGAGGTTCGCAGCGCACAAGCGCTTGCTTCGCTCCAGTGGTTGAAGCAATTGAATGAGACGTCGCCGCGCGATTTTAATGTTCGTCAATACGAAGCGGCCGTTGTTCATAGTTTGTATTCGCCGGCGCATAGCGCCGCGGCGGCCGATCTGCTGGCGTCGATCGGGACTCACGCCGCGCAAAACGCGCTCATCGATTTGGCAAACTTGGGAACGCAGCCGATGGCGATCCGTCAAACGGCGGCCGCCGCGTTCAGCCGCAGCGTGCGAAAGCACGGCGTGCAACTAACCAGCGCCGAGATCATTGGGCAGTACGACCGCTACAATGCCAGCGAAAGAGAGAACGCCGACAGCCAACAGCTCTTGGCGCTGATCCTCGATGCGATCGAACTGCCGCATGCTTTGCAGCGCGAGGGCGGTAGGCGGCAAGCGGCAAGCGGGAAGTAACACCCCGTTCATCGTTCATCATCCAACATTTCGTATGCCTCCTGCCGACCTGCAACCTGCTCCGCCGATTAAGGGCATCATCGGCTCGGGCCGCGCGATGCAAGAAGTCTATCGGCTGACGCGACAAGTGGCACGGTCCAATGCTTCGGTGCTGCTGCTGGGTGAGACGGGAACGGGGAAAGAACTCATCGCCAAGGCGATTCATCAGTTGAGTTTGCGCGGCAGCGGGCCGTTTGTGCGCGTGAACTGCGGGGCACTGAGCGAAAGCTTGCTCGAAAGCGAACTCTTTGGCCACGTCCGCGGCTCGTTTACCGGCGCCATCGCGAACCGTACCGGCCGGTTTGAAGCGGCGCACACCGGCACGATATTTCTCGACGAGATCAATTCGACGACGCCGAAGCTGCAAGTGAAGCTGCTGCGCGTGTTGCAGGAACGCGAATTCGAGCGCGTCGGCGATACACAGACGATTCGGGTCGATGTGCGGGTGATTGCTGCGAGCAACCGCGATTTGCATGAACTCGTTGACAAGGAAGATTTTCGCGAAGACTTGTACTATCGCCTGAATGTCGTGCCGATTCATTTGCCGCCGCTGCGACAGCGGCGCGAGGATGTGTCGGAACTGGTCGGGCACTTTCTCAATCTCTACAACGAAGACAACGAACGCTATGTCGTGCATGTTGAGAAGAAGGCGCTCGAAGCATTACAGGAATATCATTGGCCGGGAAATGTGCGTGAATTGCAAAACGTGATCGAGCGAGCCGTCGTGATGGCAACCGGGGATGAGCTGACGTGCGATCTCTTGCCGCCGGGCGTATTGGGCGAGCGGCAACCTCGCAGCGCGCGCATTCGCGGCGCGGACTTGGAGACGCTGACTTACGAATTAGTCCAACAGGGCCTGACGACCGCGGGGCCGAATGAAGATAGCCTCTATACGAAGATTGTGAACCGCGTGGAGCGCGAATTAATCGCTCAAGTCATGACTTCCTGCGACAGCGTGCAGACCAAAGCGGCAACGAAGCTGGGAATCAACCGCAACACGCTGCATAAGAAGCTCAAGGAGTATGGGTTGGAGGAGGCGGGGGGCGAATAACTGCGCCATGTCATCGGAATTGCGTCGGAGGCCCGCAGCGCGGCTGCTGTCACCCTCGAAGACGTTCAAGAAAACGAGAAACGGTTGGTCGGTGTCGGACCGCGTAAGACACCGGCTGACTCAACTGCAGCGCGTGCCGTAACGGCCGCCCAATCGCCGGGTCGCCTCGGCCAGTAGTTGTCGCACCACGGAACAGGTTCGAAGAACTTCGGTTCGTCGAGGCCAAGCCTTGAAGGCTTCGAGAAACCCCGGCATCGCTGCGGGGGTTTCTCGAGAACTGTTGCCTCGTCGAACGCGAAAATTAGAACGTATCCAAGATAAAGTGGTGCCCCCAGTGGTAGCGCGCTTGCCCTGGGCCATTGCTGTAATGGACCCATTGGTTCCAGTAAGCGCCCTTGGGATAATAGTTGTGCCACTGCTTGTTGTACACCGGAATGCGCATTTCCGGCGGATAGCGGTAATACAAACTCTCTGCGCTGCGATAGTATTCGTCCCCCCAAAAGTTTTGCGGATAGAAGACGTAGGGATAGTGGTAAAATCGATCCCAATCTTGGCTGCTGTACGGGTGTGTCCATTGTCGGCCGTAGGCCTCTTGGGCCTGCGCCGAACGGGAATCGACCAGCAAGCTCAAACCGACCGCGCAGATCAGCGCGGCAAGAACCCGGCGAATCATGAAGAATCCCCCCTGGAAAAGTCGAAAGTCATTCACCACAGAATTACGGAAGCACCGCGGCACGGAGGCGAAACGACGAATGACGAATGGTTCGCATTGCCCGTTCGTCCCGAAGCAGTTGTGTCGATTTGGTGTCTCTGTGTCCCTGGGGTGAAATCTGAATGGGTCCAACAAACGGCCATCTGCCAACATTGCTAGCACGAGCCTGCGGTTGGCTCGAGCCGGACAGATTGCCCGTCAGTTACCCCATCGGCAAGCCGAAGAAGCGGTATTGAGGGAATGTTCGGCATAACCGGTACATTCAGACTGGATAGACGACAGGCAGCAGGCATTCGGCGGCAAGATTTGCGGATTGGCGTGTTTGGGCGAATGATCGTTTTCAAAATCATCTGCCGACGACAGCCAGCCGCCTGCTTATTCCCCAGGCAGCTTCCCTGCTTCAAGCTCTCGATCCCACTCGTCCATCAGTGGCCAGTCGATAGCGCAAGTGCCGAAGTCGGCCATGTGCAGATAGCCTTCGAGGCGCTGAATCGCACGATCCAGCAGGACGTTGTCTTTGCGGAAAATTGGGCCGTGGCTGGGAAGGAGCCATTCGACATCGCTAGCACGGATGCGCTGGAGCGACTCGATAAATCCCGGAATGTCGCTGCCGTGATGTGCGTCGATCGCCCCGACGCAGCCGTCGCGGTAGATATTGTCGCCGCTGAATAGCAGATTGCCCATGCGGAATGAAAGCTGGCTGTCGGTATGTCCTGGAGTGTGCCAGACTTCGAGCTTCAGGTCGCCAATTTCGATGACGTCTCCTTCATCGACCAGCGCATCAACTTTCACCGGCGGCATATCGAGGTGAATGTTCTGCGCTTCGATTTCCGCAAAGGTTTTAATTTTGTCGCCTTTCGCCAGTGGCTCGGCGGCGTTCGGATGGCTCGTGACTGTCGTCTTGAATGCCTGCTTCATCTTCGCGAGCGCCTGGATATGATCGACGTCGGCGTGCGTGGCAATCAGCGTCTTGCAGTTCGACAGCGGAAAGTCGAGTTGACGAATCAAGTCGATAATCTCGTCGGCACTCTCTTCGTAACCAACGTCGATAAGGGCCCACTCATTGCGGTCGAAAATCAAATAGACGTTGCACCCCAGCCGCTGGCCGGCTTGGTGATTCATCTCAATGACGCCTGGAAATACCGGTCGCCTGACTAACATGCTGCAAATACCTCGGACGGGGTTCCGGAGCAAACGGCTGAGAACCATACGAACACCGAGAGATTGTAGAAACTGGCCGACGCAACGACAAGCGACCGCCGTTCTAGTTGAGAAGGGTGTTCAAGAGAGGCTTTGCGGCTTAAAGCTCGCCGGTTTGCCCGCTTCGAGATACGAAGCAAGGAGAATTTGCGCGGCCAGCTTGTCGAGCCGGGCTGTACGCTGTTTCTTGGTGAATTCGGCGCCAACGAGCAATTGCTCTGCCTCGGCCGATGTGAATCGCTCATCGAAGAACACAACCGGGACGTTGGTTATCTGCTGTAGCCAATCGCCAAACTTGCGAGCTTCGATGGACTTTTGGCTTTCATGCCCGTCGAGATGGATCGGGAGGCCGACGACAAAGGTGACGATTCGTTCGTTCGTCGCAAGATTTCTGAAAAACTTGCCATCAGCCGCTTCGCCTCGGAGGGTGTAGTTTTCGAGCGGGCTGGAAAACTTTTGATCGGCGTCGGTTACCGCGATGCCAATGCGCACGGTGCCGAAATCGATGCCGGCCAGGCGACCGGGCGGAACGGAATTGTGAGGTTCGCTGGTCACTTTTCAATCGGCTGCGGCTGGTCAGTAGCAAAATAGCCGTGTTCGAGGAACGACAACGTAGTTTCCTGCACAGCGTCATGATCCATCAAGCACGGATGCAACACTGGAACGAGCAGAAAAATCGGGGGCTGTAAACGTTTTTGTGCCAACTGCTCTTGACCACGAACGCTTTCACGAGATTTTGACGCTAGCGACACAAAATTCTTTACAAGCTCCAAATTCAAGTGATCTTATTTCTCGTTGGGTTACAGATACTCCGTCCAACCTCGTTCTTCGAGCAGCTTGACGATTTTTCGAATGGATTCTTCATCGTGGCGATTGGCGACCAATGTCGCATCGGGGGTGTGGACGATGATGAGATCATTCACGCCGACAGTGGCGATCAAATGGTCGCCGCGGGTGCGGATAATCGAGCCGTGCGTATCAATGCCGAGATGCTTGCCGGTCACGGTGTTGCCCTCACCATCGGCGGGGGAGAGCCGTGCGGAGGCTTGCCAGGTGCCGACATCGTCCCAGGCGAACGGGGCTTCGATCACGGCCACGTCAGCGGCGTGCTCCATGACGGCATAGTCGATCGAAATCCTGCGGATGGCGGCAAACTCTCGCCGAAAAACCTCGCCGGCGTTAGGCTGACTTTGTGAATCGACGATTGTCCGCAGATGAGTCATCATCTCGGGCTGATGCTTGTCGAGGGCCTCGATGATCGTGGCGACCCGCCAGATGAATATGCCACTGTTCCAGTAGAATTTCCCGCTGGCGACGTACTCTTCGGCGACTGCGGCGGGCGGCTTTTCGCGGAAGCGAGCGACGCGGTAAGCGTGAAAATCTGCGGCGACAACTGGCTTGGGAAGTGGAAGAGCCTCCCTGCGCTCGATGTAGCCAAATGTCGTGGCGGCGTAGGTCGGCTTGATACCGAAGGTGGCGATTCGCTGCGGCGATTCGTCAACCAGCGCAGCGGCGGCGAGAATCGCTTGCTGAAACTTCTCTGCCGGGCGAATGACATGGTCGGCCGCGAGCATTACCATTGTCGCTTGTGGATCGACGCGGCTCAGCAGCAGCGCCGCCAAGCCGATTGCAGGGGCCGTGTCGCGCTTGCAAGGTTCGCCGATGATTTGCGACTTGGGAATCGCAGGCAATTGCTCGGTCGCGGCGTTTACCAGTTTTTCCGCCGTGAGCAGCCAGAGATTTTGCTTTCCTGCCAAATCACCGAGCCGATCGACGGTCATCTGCAGCATGCTGCGCGGGCCGGCCAGCGGCAACAGTTGCTTCGGCCGTGCGACGCGACTTTCAGGCCAAAACCGCGTTCCTGCGCCGCCTGCCATGATGACGATGTGAAGCATGTGAAAGGGTTCGGGGTTTTAGGTTTTAGGTTCAGGTAGAACTCACATGCATTCGCCAAGCGGCCTACCGAAGGTAGGTCGGCTTGTCGAACACGATACCAGGCTCGATTTTCGCTCTCGCCTCGGCTGCGTCCAGTGCAAAAAGTGGGCTGATTTCGACGGGTGTTCCGAGGGCCACTTTCGCCCCGGCGGATTCGAGCCATTCGCGATGCAGAGCGATCATTGCGGCTCGACAAGTGTCGGGCGAGTCGCGTTTTTCCCCCGGAGCGTTTTTCACTGGCGCAAACGTGCGGGCGGCGTCCGCCTCGACCACAATCGCTCGTTCGGCGGCCGGTAGCAAATCGAAAATAAACCGCTCGAACTTGATGGCGTTCGGCTCGGAGGACTCCACGCGATTGCCGAGTTCGTCGATACAGGACACTTTTTTACAGGCTGTGTGAAACGGCAGGGCGTCGTCGCTGCGGCTGCACCGATCGAGAAACGCCACGTCGAATACATGCACGGCCGTATTTCCCGCCCAAAACCGCAGCGAGCCGTCGAGGTTTTGTTGCTTGGCCACGTCCTCCGGCAAATCGCTGTATTCGATGATCCGCGTGCGGCCGTCGATCGTGACAATATTGCCAAGCCGCTCGTCCGCATCGCGCTTGGCCACCGCCGCCGTGGACATTTCCGAGCCAGATAGAATGTGATAGCCGATCAGCGCCGGATCGCACATTTCGACGAGCGGGTTATCCACCTGGAAGTAAAATAGGTATTTGATCCCTCGCCATTGCATATCGGCGAGGCAATCGGCGTTGGCCAGTGCCGCTAGCATTCCGCCGTGACCGTCGGGACTGAGGGCGAGTGAACTCTTGGACGACAGCAGGATCTTGCCGGTGGTCGCATCGACGGCCGGCATCACACCCTGACAAAATAAACATACGCAGTTCGTTTCGAGGCCAAAATACCGCTGTGCCTCCAGGTAGTCCTCGGTGGCAGCATGCGTAGCGTCACTGGTCATCACATACAGTGGCACGGGAATTTCGTATCGTCGTCCCACGGCGAGCAACTTCTCGAACAGAATCTGAAACAGCGATGCGCCGGAGACCGGTCCGATCGAATACTTGCCCTTTGGCTGGGCAAAACCGAGCCGAGTCCCTTGACCGCCGGCAACGAGAATCGCGCCGATTTCGCCGCGTCGCAAGGCCGCGTCGCCTGCGGTGCGGGCGGCGTCGATGGAGATTTCGCTCGCACCGTTCAATCGAAACGCCACCGGAGGGGTGGCGCGGCGAGCCAGCGCCGACCAATCGTTGGATCGACGCGCTGCGCGATGCCGCAAGCCAATTTGTTCGACGTGGGCCAAGCGAATTTGGCCGATCAATTGCTGGCGCTGGCTGGCGTCCAATTCGGCCCAAAACGCCAACAGGTGCTGCTGTCCATGTGCGGCGAGCAGCGATTCGATGTCGGCGCGATCTCGTTCATCGCTCATCATTCATCGCCCATCGCTCGCATCACAACCACCCTCGCACCCAAGCATACGCGAGCAGTGCAAGGAGCGGGAACAATACAAAGATTGTGCCGTAGGTGAAAATAGTCGTCCAAACGTGGCGAGGCCAGCGAGCCATGGGGCAAGTGTTAGGGTTTGAGGATCAGGAGTCAGCGGATTCGGACGCGAAAAAGCCGAGAACGACAGTGGTGGATTCTTGAGCGGTTCGATCTAATTTTACTTCCCAGCGAATGCCCCAGGGGAGTATTTGAGTCGAGCGAATTTCGCAATCGGATCCATCCAGCAGTTCGAATTGCACTTGTGGCGGCCGGGAAAACGCCGGGCAAAACGCCGCATGAAGCGTGATCGTGCGTTGACCGGCAAGAAATTCCGCCCGCAACCAACCGTCGATCGACACTCCGTCGGCGCTGCGGCGGTAGTTCATTCGTTGCTGAAGGCCCAAGTCCGCCCAGTCGGTCGGTTCGGATTCGTCGCTGGAAACATCTGCCGGATCGACAACTTCGTCTTCGACGAACGACGGCGATGCGGCACGCCGACTCGGCGATCCGGCAAGCGTATGGCGCCAGGCAACATCGATGCGACGGATCGGCTTGATGCGCTGCGGCTTCCAGGCCCAAGTTTCTTCACCGAGAATGGCCAGCCACAGCACGATCAACCCAACCGACGAACTATGGGGCAAGGATAGCGACCAAGCCAACAGCACCAGTGCGACGGTCAGCAGCCACGTTTGTGCCACCGTTGGAGCCAGCGACCGAGCAAGTATTGTCGCGCCGACCGCCGCAATCCCCGTTGCGATAAAAACCGCGGCGGAAAGTGGCTCGATCAGCGCGCCCTCAAGGCGACGGGTCGCGAGCACAATCGCTGCCAGCGCCGTCAGCGAAGTTAGGCCGATGACAAGCCAGCGGCGGAACAGCGCAGTAGGGATTGCCGCGCCAAGCGAATGGCCAGCCGTCACGTTCACCGTCGCCGCTTCCATGCGTGGAATCCTCACGATTGCTGCTCGGCCGACCGACTCCACCGCGCCGCTTGGGTTTAGGCCATTGCAGCCACGCCGGCCGCTTCTGCTAATTCAGCAGCCCGATGCGTACTTTCCCAGGTAAAGTCTTTGTCGTCGCGGCCAAAGTGCCCGCCAGCGGCTGTCTTGCGATAGATCGGCCGGCGGAGGTCGAGGTATTGGATAATGCCGCTCGGTGAGAGCGGGAAAGTCTCGCGGACAATTTCGCAAATGCGTTCGTCTTCCACGCGGCCGCTTCCGTCCGTATCGACGCAAACGCTAATGGGTTGCGAGACGCCGATGGCGTAGGCCAATTGCACCTCGCAGCGGTCAGCTAGACCTGCCGCCACAATATTTTTCGCGACATGCCGAGCCATGTAAGCGGCGCTGCGATCGACTTTGGTCGGATCTTTGCCGCTGAATGCGCCTCCGCCGTGGCGGCCCCAACCGCCGTAGGTATCGACGATGATCTTGCGGCCGGTCAGGCCCGCATCTCCTTGCGGCCCGCCGACGACGAAGCGACCCGTGGGGTTCACGTGAAAGGTAATGTCGCCGTTGGCCAAGTCATCGGGCAGGCAGGGCGTAATGACGTGGTTGACAATGTAATCGCGAATCTCTTGGTGCGATACGTGGGGAGCGTGTTGAGTAGAGACAACGACGGTGTCGATTCGCACGGCACGAGGACCATCGAATTCAACGGTCACCTGGCTCTTGCTATCGGGTCGCAGCCAATCGACATCGCCTTTTTGTCGTAGCTCCGTCAATCGATTCAAAATGCGGTGCGACAGCGCAATCGGCAGCGGCATGAGTTCCGGCGTGTGATTACAGGCATAGCCGAACATCAGGCCTTGGTCGCCAGCGCCAATGTCTTTCCCCTTGGCTGAGTCCTCATTCACCCCTTGAGCGATGTCAGGACTTTGCGTGCCGATCGATAGCAGCACGGCACAGGTATCGCCGCAGATGCCCATCTGGTCGTCGGTGTAGCCGACATCGCGAATGACTTGTCGGACGATTTCGCGATAGTCGACTTTGGCCTTCGTGGTGATTTCACCAGCGACCATCGCCAGCCCCGTCGTAACAAGCGTTTCGCAGGCGACGCGGCTGTATTGATCCTGAGCAATCAGGGCGTCGAGAATGCCGTCGGAGATTTGATCGGCCAATTTGTCGGGGTGCCCCATGCTGACCGATTCGCTGGTAAACAACATTTTGCCGGATGCCACAGGAGACTCCTAAAATCTAAGGAATGTCTTTGGATGTAGCCCTACATTATAGAAACCTGCCAGCATAGATTGCAATCGGCGAACGACCGCGAATTTTATCCAATTGCGAACTCTCGACCCCATAAACTACGCGGCGTTTCGCTGGGCCTGCGGCTCGGTTTTATCCGTGGCAAGCAACGGTTCGATGAGGTTCCAGGTGCGATGCGTCGCCCCTTGCTGTGCTTGGACAATCGCCTTGGCCCGCTCGCCCAGTCGGCGGGCATAGTCGGGTTCCTCCAAACAACACTCGATAAAACCGGTGAGTTCGTCGCCGCTCTTGACGCGCACCGCGGCATTTGCGCCGAGCAGCATCGCCACCACATCGCGGAAGTTTTGTGTGTTGGGTCCAAAGCTGACTGCTGCGCCGTATGCCGCCGGTTCGATCATATTCTGCCCTCCGCGGCTGGAGAACAAACTGCCGCCGACGAAGCCAATCGTCGCGGCTCCCCACCAAGCGCCAAGTTCGCCGACGGTGTCGATGAGAAGGATGCGGCAAAGCGGAAGGTTTTGTTTCCCGGTTCCTGATTCCTGACTCTTGTCGAGACTCGATCGCCGTTGCCAGGGCAGACCGCTGCGGTTTAGTAGCGCCGCGACTTCATCGAACCGATGGGGATGCCGCGGCACGACGATCAGTTTCAATCGCGGATGTTTGGCGGCCAGCGCGGCGAATGCATCGAGGGCGAGCCGCTCTTCCGGCTCTTGAGTACTGCCGGCAAGGAAGACGATGTCGTCCAATGCGATACTCGCAAGCTTGGCGAGTTGCTGCGTTTTCGGGTTCAGACGATCCACTTGGGCGCCGTCAAATTTCAGCGAACCCGTCGTGTGGACCTTTTCTCTCGCTGCGCCGATCGCGATAAATCGCTCGGCATATTCCTCGTTCTGCACGGCAATGACATCGACCTGCTTCAGCACACGCTGGAGCAGCCAGCGAATTCGACGATAGCCGCGGAAACTATTTTCGCTCAGCCGGCCGTTGAAAATCGCGACTCGAGCCCCCTGCCGCTTCGCGGCGCGGACTAAGTTGGGCCACAATTCGAGTTCAGCGAGCAGCAATAGGTCAGGGCGAATTCGCCGCATCGCACGCCGCGCGGCCCAAGTGAAATCGAGCGGACAATAAAACACCGTGTATTGGCTATATTTTTGTTTGGCCAGCGCAAATCCGGTCATCGTTGTAGTCGAGATCACACACTCCGTGTCGGGCCGCTGGCGGGCTACTTCCTTGAGCATCACGCCGAGCAAGTTCACTTCGCCGACGCTGACGGCGTGCAACCAAATACAGGGCCGATTCGACGTTCGCTGCGGCCCGCTGCCCAGGAACTTCGCCGCCAAGCCTTCGCGATACTTGCCTTTCGCGATCGCCTGAAATATAAGCCACGGCGTTGCCACGACGATCAGCAGCAGATAGAAGAAATTCAGCAAATATGGCATCGCGGGACTCCATTCCCGAGTGATACGTGGCGGCTATGCAACTCGCGAGGCTAGGCGATCCGCGGCGGTTGGCTCGCGCAACGCATCGGCGGGCACTGAAACCACGGCCAGCGTCTCATCCGTCGCCGAAAACAACTCCAATTCGTAACCAATCGGCCGGTCCGATGAATCGCGATAAACCTCGACAATCGTGTCTACATCTCCGTATCTTAATCCTGCATCCGGAACATCGCGGTTCAAAATTGCGCGGCCAAAAAGTTCAAGGTTCATGACTTTTTCCCCGGCACCACAGTGACAAGTCGTGGAATCATTTTGCCGTGCAGCACCATCCAGATGGACGTCGCGTTCATGAATCCAGTCCTGCCCGTCAGCAGCGCGGTCACCTGGTTTTTTACACTAAACGACGACGGTTTTCCAAAATGACATTCTTGAGTCAGATGCTGATCTCGCAAAGCTCGATCGAGTTCTACTGGATTCGCTGCTGCGAATCCAGCGCTCAGCAGCCACCGTGCCTTTGGGCCCCCGTCGATATGATCGAGATTCAGGAGGGAATCGGTTAGTTTCTCCAGCGGAATTATTGCTTGTTCGGCATTGGGAACATTCATCGCAACAATCCATCGAGTCCGTCAAGTTGCGATCCCATCTTTGCTACATAATCGACGCAGCGATTCCCCCGCCACCTTTGCGCATGCAGCAGTTCTTATATTTCTTGCCGCTATTGCAAGGGCAAGGATCGTTGCGGCCAATTTTTTCGCCGCGGTTGCGGATCGGCTCGATTTTTTGAGCCTGATTCTGCGAATTGTCGATGGCCGATTGTTGCTGCTGGCCGATGTCCGATTGAGACGGAGCTTCCTCGTGAATCGCGGCGGTTTCCTTCCAGGTCGAGCCGACGAAGCTTTCGTCGAGCTGTTCCATCTTAAAGAATAAGTCGGTCACGCGGTCGCCGATGCTGAGCCACATCGCTTCAAATAGCTTCATGCCTTCGCGCTTGTATTCCACTTTTGGATCGACCTGAGCATAGCCGCGCAAGTTGACGCTCGAGCGCAAATGATCCATCGCCAGCAAGTGATCCTTCCAAGCCGTGTCGAGAATTTGCAACACGAGCGCGCGCTCCATGCGGCGCATTTCGGGGCGGAAATGCTCGTCCGCCACCAGCGACATCAATCGCTGCAATTGCTCTCGGTTCGACTGCTTGATTTCGTCGTCGGTGACTTCCGAGTCGAGCGATTTCAATTGGTCGATCAACGTCTGTAGCGAGCTTGTCGCAGTCGTGCTGCCCGCGACGACTCTTGCCGCCGCGCCGTTCGCGGCGTGATCGGCGCCAGTGTTGGCAAACGCGTCTTCAATCAGCCGCTCCAGTTCGGCTCGCACGCCGGCGGCTCGGCGCAACGATTCGCGGCTGTGAGCCACCAAGATCGGCCGAATGTCGTCTTGCGATTTGTTCTTGAAGTCGTCGAACGACAGATCGACATGGAAACGCTCGCGCGCCCACGTGACCATCTGAGTGCGGTCGTAGTGCTTCTGTCCAGCAAGGTCGCGATGCGTGAAGCGGTAAAAGCCGGCCATCACCGGATACGCGGCTTCCTTTTCATCGTAGACTTCGCTCGTTTTCTGGCGAATCGAGTCTTTGAAGTCTTGCAGCTCCAGCGTGCGGATCGCCTGGAAATCCAGGGGGATGCCAAATTTATATTGCACCCATGCGCATGCCGTGCGCATGCCGAAATCGGGCTCCAAGAACCGCTGACCTTCGGTCAGATCGATCTTGTTGATCGCTTCTTTGCCCTGTTCGATGAGCAATTCCGAAACGCCGTCGCGGCCGACTTTCTTCAAATCGCGATCGCGCAAGTTCGTGCTCCACCGAACGTTGGCAAACTTGGCAAGGGCCTCCCAGTTCCAGTCCTCCTCTTCTCCTTCAGGCAGGTTCTCTTCAATCGCCTCGAACACTTGCGATTCGGCCATGCGCTCGGCCTGGTCCTTCGCCTCACGCTCGGCTGCGCCGAAATCGAGCCCGCGAAACTCGCGCGCGTCGAGTTCGACCGAGAGCAAACTGCCGGCCCACTTGGCAAAGGTTTCAGCGCCATAATCCTTTTGCAGAAATACGTCGATATTCTGTTCGATCTGCCGATCGATCATTTCCAAAATCAACCGTTTGCAAGTGCCGCCGTCGAGGATATTTTGGCGATAGCTGTACACGCGCTTCCGTTGCTCGTCCATCACCTCGTCGTACTCGAGCAGGTTCTTGCGAATGTCGAAATTGCGCTCTTCGACTTTCTTTTGCGCACCTTCGATCCGCCGACTGACCATGCGGCTTTCAATCGCTTCTCCTTCTTTCATCCCCAGCCGCGTGAGCACGCTCTTGACCCACTCGCCGGCGAAAATGCGCATCAGATCGTCTTCGAGCGACAAATAGAACCGGCTGGAGCCGGGATCGCCTTGCCGGCCCGACCGGCCGCGAAGCTGGTTATCGATTCGCCGCGCATCGTGCCGTTCGGTGCCGATGATGTGCAGGCCGCCGAGCGCCTTCACTTCGGCCCCTTCCGTTTTCGTCTTTTCGCGCGCTTCAATTTCGCGGACTAGTGTATCCCACTCTTCCGGTGGAACTTCCAGCCGCGTCGGGTATTTGTCTTGGAGCAAGGCCCACGCCATGGCTTCGGCGTTTCCACCCAAGATGATGTCCGTACCGCGGCCGGCCATGTTCGTGGCAATCGTCACCGCGCCTTTGCGGCCGGCTTGAGCGACAATTTCCGCCTCGCGCTTGTGATGCTTGGCGTTGAGCACTTGGTGCTTGATCCCGCGGCGTTCGAGCAAGGCGGACAGCCGCTCGCTTTTTTCGATCGACACGGTGCCGACCAAAATCGGGCGGGCGTGCTTCTGGATGGATTTAATCTTTGACCGCGGAATTTTCTCCCGCTGTCGCGATTCTTTATCGTCGAGTTCGAGCTCCTGGTCGTTTTCGCTCAAAATCTGGCCGATGCGCCATTCGCTGCCCAAGTCGACGGTGTCCCATTTGTGAATCCGCTCGATCTCGTCGGCCACCGCGTGATACTTTTCCTTCTCGGTCAAATAAATGACATCCGGCGAATTGATCCGCTGCATCTGCCGGTTGGACGGAATGGCGATCACATCCAATTTGTAGATCTTCCAGAATTCGTTCGCTTCGGTCATGGCCGTGCCGGTCATGCCGCAGATCTTCTTGTAGAGCTTGAAGAAATTTTGCAGCGTGATCGTGGCTAGCGTTTGCGTTTCTTCCTTGACTTGAACGCCTTCTTTGGCTTCGACCGCCTGATGCAATCCATCGCTCCATTGGCGACCCGGCATTTTGCGGCCGGTGAATTCATCCACGATGATGATCTCGCCGTTTTCAACGACGTAGTTGACGTCGCGCTTGTAAAGGTGATGGGCCTTCAGCGCATTGTCGATTAAATGCGGCCACTCCATATGCCCGGCGGTGTAAAAACTCTCGACGCCGGCCAGTTTTTCCGCCGCCCGTACGCCATCGTCGGTCAGTGCGACGGTGTGCTCCTTTTCCTTGACTTCAAAGTGCGCATCCTTGATGAGCTGCCGGGCAACTTTGTCGGCTTTGCCGTATTTCGTTACGTCGTCGTGCGCAGGGCCGGAGATGATCAACGGCGTTCGGGATTCGTCCAACAGGATGTTGTCAACTTCGTCGATGATCGCAAAATTCAGCGTTCCTTGCGCCTGCTGCATGTGTTTGGGGAAATGCCGATCGTCGCGCGCGGCAGGCCGCATGTTGTCGCGGAGGTAATCGAAGCCAAATTCGTTGTTCGTGCCATACGTGATGTCGCAGGCATAAGCCGCTTGCCGCTCGGCGGAATCCATGCCCGATTGAATCGCGCCGACGGTCAGCCCCAAGTTCATGTAAATTGGGGCCATCCATTCCATGTCGCGACGGGCCAGGTAATCGTTGACCGTGACAACGTGAACGCCTTTGCCTTCGAGTGCATTGAGATACGCCGGCAAGGTGGCAACCAGCGTCTTGCCCTCGCCCGTGATCATTTCGGCGATGCTGCCGCTGTGCAGCACCATGCCGCCGATGAGTTGCACATCGTAGTGCCGCATGCCCAGGAACCGTCGCCCCGCCTCGCGACAGACCGCGAAGGCCTCATTCAAGAGGTCGTCGAGTGTTGCCCCCTCGGCCAGACGCTGCCGGAAAATCGCCGTTTGCTGCATCAACTCCGAATCGCTCATCGCCTGGTATTTGGTCTCCAGGGCGTTGATGGCATCGATTCTCGGCTGTAACTTCTTAATAAATCGCGCGTTCGATGAACCAAAAAACGATGTCAGCGCGCGCTCGAAACCACGCCCAATCGCGCTAAACAGGTTCGAGATGATTTCCCACAGTTGTTCCAAAAATTCCATCGCAAAAGCACTCGCGGGGATAGATCGTATGGCTGCCAATAACCGGTTCGAATGCAGCCGCCAGAAAGCATCTAGTGCAGGCGCGAAGCTGCCGAAGCGGAATGCCTGCAAATCGTCGTAACTTGTACCAACAACGAAGTTTATTGCGATAATAGTAGTGGGTCAAGAACGGTTCGACCGGTCGAGGCCCGCCAAGATAGGCAAAAAAGGCTCCTTCCTATTACGCTTGCAGCAAATTGCGAACCAAGACTCCGCGATAACATCCGTTTTCTTTTTCCGCCAAAGGCCAAACCCTGCCTTGTGCCGCAATTTGGCACCCCGACGCCACACCTACGACTCGATGCCACAGCCATCCCTCACCACCGACCTCCGCGGCCAACTCGTGTTTCTCGGCACCGGAACGTCGGTGGGCGTGCCCTGCGTGGGTTGTGGCTGTGCGACATGCACGAGCACCAATCCGAAGAACCATCGGCTCCGCTGCTCGTTGGCGCTTGGCCTGCCGGAAGGAAACTTGCTGATCGACACGACCCCAGACTTGCGCACTCAGCTCCTGCGCGAGCAAATCGGCCTCATTCACGCAGTCCTCTATACGCACGACCACGCCGACCACGTCTTTGGATTGGACGATGTGCGGCTGTTCCCTTACTACCTTGGCCACCCTCTGCCGATTTATTGCGAAGACTTCGTCGAAGATCGTATTCGCAAATCGTTTGATTATGCATTTGTCAGTGAGAATCAGCACTATGCCGGCGGCGTTCCTCAACTCGATATTCAACGAATCGCGCTCGAGCCGTTCACGCTGCTGCGGCAAAAATTCGTTCCGTTTCGCTTGGCACACGGCAAGTTTCGCGTTACGGGCTTTCGCTTTGGCAACATCGCATACTGCACCGACACGAACGGCATCCCGCCCGAAAGCTGGCAATTACTGCAAGGGCTTGATGTACTGATTCTCGACGCCCTGCGCCCGCGTCCGCACGCGTCTCACTACAGCCTGCAAGAAGCAATCGAAGTCGCAAAGAAGTTGCAACCCAAGCGCACGCTTTTCACGCACATGGGGCACGAAATCGAACATGAGGCGACAAATGCGTCGCTGCCGCCGGAAATGACGCTAGCCTATGATGGCTTGCGCCTGCCGCTCACCGGATAGCCCAGCGGACAAAACGCTTACAAGAGGCGAATCCTCTCGCCATTCTGGGCGCGGAAATTCAAAGCGCTCGGCGTTGGGAACAGTCACGGGCGAACCGCGCGGCTACCCTTCTTCGTCGAAGTCGTCTTCCTCTTCGTCGTCGTCCCAATCGTCGTCCTCGTCGTCCTCCCAATCGTCGTCGTCCTCGTCGTCGTCATCCTCCTCCTCATCATCGTCGTCGTCTACTTCCTCCCATTCCTCCTCGACGAAATCATCGTCCTCCTCGTCCTCATCGTCTTCGTCGTCGTCATCGTCATCGTCATCGTCCCAGTCCTCATCTTCCTCGTCCAAATCCTCGTCGTCGGCAGCTTTCGCTGCTTTGATGCTTGACGCGCGGCGAGAGGCTTCCAAGAGCGCCGTCGCCGTACCCTCGACAATATCTTCGTCGTGCGTAGTGCTGGGGCGAATGCGTGTTGTCACTGATTCTTCCTCCGAAAGGCGATCGTTCAATAGGTTTCCTTCAACCCGGCCCACACCGGAATTGTTTTCACTAGTAGCGTTGTTATTAGCGTCCGACTCGCGACTTGGCAACCCGCCTCCACGTAATTCTGTCGCGCGGGGCAGTTCGTCAAGACTTTTTAGGCCGAACAACTCTAAAAAATGCCTTGTAGTACCATACATCAAAGGCCGGCCGAGGTCGTCCGCCCGGCCGGTAATGCGGATCAAATCTCGCTCCAACAGTTGTCGCAGCATTTCGCCACATTGCACTCCACGGACGGCTTCGACTTCCGCCCGCAAAATCGGTTGACGATATGCCACCACCGTCAGTGTTTCCAGCGCCGGCCCAGACAGTCGCGGTTCGGCCGAGTTTTGCAACATCCTTCGCAGCCACGGGCCAAATTTCGGCCGGGTCACCAATTGGAAACCGCCGGCAACCTCCTCTGCCCGGAATGCAGCGCCAGATTCGTCGTAAAACTGGTTTAGTCGGCGGATCAATGTACGCGCTTGCGTACCGTCTGCCAAGCTGGCCAATTGAGCTATTTTTCGGCTAGAAAGAGTCTCTTTCGCCAAAAAAAGCACGGCTTCGACTCGAGCAATTTCGGCCGCTCGCCAAAACTCGCTGCTACCAAGCCTAAAGTGTTGTGTAGATTGAAGTAACGTTCGGAATTGCCAAATGCGATCAAAGCCCTTCGTTGGTCGCCCCGTACAACGTCGAGCGGTTAACGCTCCGGTTTGAATAGACTTAGCCCACAGCGGAGGCTGATTGATGCGGGACATGGGAGTCTGACCGAGAACGAAGCGAAAAAATGGCAGACCGAGACCACAATATTCGCTCCAAGTTAAGCTGTCACAACGACTAATGGCAAGCCCAGACGACCGTCGCTAAACTGGAAATCTGGATCCGTTGACCCAGTTTTAATCGTAGGGGTGAGTCTGAAAGATCCGACTGAGTAGGATCGCATCGACAAGAATACGCTCAACCGGTTGGAACGGAATCGTAGGTCGCTTGCTCGAGCCAGGATTTACTCAAAGATTCTGGCGAGAATCGAGAGGAAAATTTTGACAAGCAAATCGCCGTCGTGTTCGATGCGATCCGCCAGTGAATGATCCCCACGAAACAGCGTTCCGAAATAGACTACCACACGCTCATCAAACACATATCAATCCCCATTTACCGGCACTCGCGGCGAATATAGGCTGAATGGCGCCAAACCCGATCAACATTCCGCCACCTACGGCACTGCTCAATGCTCCGCCCCTCCACTTCGACTGTCCTTTCCGAAATCGAACACATCCCGTGTTGTGTTTTTTCGCATCCGCGCGAGGCCAGCAAAGCCGCCGCCCAGCGAATTGCCGATCTGATTCGTCGCCGCCAAGAGGATGGCCGCAGCGCGGTCCTTGGTCTGGCTACAGGTAGCACGCCGATTGCGGTTTATGCGGAGCTAGTGCGATTGCACCGTGAAGAAGGCTTGTCGTTCCACAATGTCGTCACCTTCAATCTCGACGAGTATTACCCGATGCAGCCGCACGAACTACAAAGCTATGTGCGGTTCATGAAAGAGCATCTGTTCGATGCGATCGACATCGACCCTGCGAATATCCACATTCCCGACGGCACGTTGCCAGCCGATCGGGTAAACGACTTTTGCCGCCGCTACGAAGAAAAAATCGCATCCGTCGGCGGCATCGACATTCAACTCCTCGGCATCGGCCGCACCGGGCACGTGGGCTTCAACGAGCCTGGCAGTGGCCGTGGCAGCCGTACGCGCCTGATCTCCCTCGACAAAGTCACCCGTGGCGATGCGTCGAGCGATTTCTTTGGAGAAGATTTTGTTCCCCGCCGCGCCATCACGATGGGTGTCGGCACGATCCTCGACGCCTCTCATCTAATCTTGCTTGCCTTCGGCGAGCACAAGGCCGGTGTAATCGCCAAGACCGTCGAAGGTCCAATCTCGCCGTCCATTCCCGCCACGTTCCTGCAGGAACACCAGGCCGCCGAATTCTTTCTCGACGAAGCCGCCGCCGCTGAACTCACGCGAAGTAAAACGCCATGGCGCGTCGGCCAAGTCGAATGGACCGAGTCGGCCATTCGCAAGGCCGCGATTTCGCTCGCATTGCACGTGAAAAAGCCGCTGCTAAAACTGACCGACGAAGACTACAACGAAGAAGGCCTTCAAGATCTCGTCGCCGAACACGGCCCCGCATACGACATCAACCTGAACGTCTTCCGCCAACTGCAATCGACGATTACCGGCTGGCCTGGTGGCAAACCGGTGCATGCGAAACAGCCCGGCGACCGCCCGCAGCCGCACGATGATATTTTTCCTAAGCGGGTGCTGATCTTTTCACCGCATCCCGACGATGACGTGATCTCGATGGGCGGCACACTCATTCGCCTGGTCGACCAAGGACACGAAGTCCATGTCGCCTACCAAACCTCGGGCAATATCGCGGTTTTCGACGACGACGCGATTCGATTCAGCGAATTCGCCTGCGAGTTCGATGAACTATTCGGCATCGAGCCTGGTCGCACGCGCAGCATCTTACACGGAATTCTCGAAACGCTTCGCAACAAGCAGCCGGGCCAAGTCGATACCGACGAAGTGCAAAAAATCAAAGGCCTGATTCGTCGCGGCGAAGCCCGCGCCGCCGGCCGCGGTTGCGGCGTCTCTCCGCAGCGACTCCATTTTCTCGACATGCCGTTCTACGAAACTGGACGTGTCAAAAAGAAGCCGCTCGGCGACGCCGATGTGAAGCTCACGATCGATCTGCTGCAGCAAATTCAGCCGAACCAAATCTACGTCGCCGGCGATCTCTCCGACCCGCACGGCACTCACCGCGTTTGCCTCAGCGCCGTCCTCATGGCCTGCGACCGCGTCCGCTACGAGGCCTGGTTCAATCGCTGCGAAGTCTGGCTGTACCGCGGGGCGTGGCAAGAGTGGGATCCGCACGAAATCGAAATGGCCGTTCCGCTCAGCCCCGACGAAACGCGACGCAAACGTAATGCCATCTTCAAGCATCAATCCCAAAAAGACCGCGCCCTCTTCCCCGGCGTGGATCTCCGTGAATTCTGGCAACGCGCCGAGGCTCGCAACGCTGAAACCGCCAAGCTCTACGATAAGCTCGGGCTAGCCGAGTACGAAGCCATCGAAGGTTTTGTACGATGGAAGGGCGACTTAAAGTTGGCGTAGGTCGCGCACCGAGTACCTGACTGGCACCGATCGCCAGCACCGTGCGTCAAGTCGCCTGCTTGCGGTGCCGTCCTGCCCACTCGTTGACGATGGCGTCCTGAGAGTGGGTGTCAAACAAAATGAACTGCGGCCGACGCCACACTGCGCCTGCCGCAATCGAGAAGCGATCAGAGAGCGTGGATGCGCAGTAGTTTCAAAAAGGCCTTACAGCACTCCGAACTTCTGATACGCGGCCGTGGCTTTCATTCCGGCGCGAATTGCGTCACGACTGACGTTTTCAGCATGCACCTTATGCCAGGCGCGACGGACGACTTCTTCCTCAACGTCCCTCGGTACAACCACGATGCCGTCGCGGTCGGCAAATACCAGATCGCCGGGCGAAAACAAAATGCCGCCGATCTCCACCGGCACATCGAGATCGATCACCCGCTGCCGGTGAAGGCTGTCGTAAACGCACGTACCGCGGGCGAAAACCGGGAAACTCATCCCGCGCATTTTGGCAACATCGCGCACGGCGCCGTCAACGATCGCTCCGACGCAGCCACTAACGCGTGCGGCAGTCGACAGCAGTTCGCCCCAGATGCCCGATCGCATCGAGCCACCGGCCGCGGCAATGAGCACCTCGTCGGGTTTGCAGGCGTCAACGGCTTCTAGCTCCAGCTTGTAGGGTTCTGGATCGGGATGCGACATATCGGCCCATAGCGTCGTCTTGCAGCGGCCAACAAGCAAACGGTCGACCGTCAGCGGGTGAAGCAGGCAGCGCGGCGATTGGTTTCGTCGGCCGACGGCATCGAGCGCATCGCACACAACGGCGGAATACAGCGAGCACCGCATCATTTCCAAAGTAATCGGTTCGCGAGCGTTATCGGTCATGAAGCCGGCTCCGGATGGTTCGCCAATTGGCGAGTGATTTGGCTTGCCGTCGAGCGGACGGCGGAAACGAGTTGCATCTCGTACTCCAGGCTGAAACGGGCAGTCGGAATACTTAGGCTGACTGCGGCGATCGGCAGGTGTGCTTGAAATATCGCCGCACCGATGCAGGTGACTCCCAAATCGGTCTGGTCTTGTTCAAGGGAATACCCCTGCTGGTAAACTTGATCCAGAATCGCTTGTAACGTGTCGGTATCGGTAACTGTCGCCGGTGTATGCTTCACGAGCTGGACGCTGCTCAAGAGGAGCTCGCGCTGTTCGATCGGTAAGTGAGCCACGATTGCTCGACCCAGCGCTGTCGAATAGAACGGATCGGTGGAATTGGGCTCGACCACGCGCCGTAGCGGCAACGGGCTTTCCAGGACCTTCACATATACGACATTCCCTTGACGTAGCACGCCGAGATTGACCGTCTCTCGGGTCGATGCATGAAGTTGACTCAGCAGCGCATCGCTCGCCTGGATCAGACGACGTTCATCCGCGCCGGCGACCAATCGAAGCACTTGTCCGGTTTGCCGATACTGGCCGCCGCGCAAGCGCTCGACGTAGCCTAACGCTCTGAGCGTTCTTAAGATCCGATGCGCTGTCGATTTAGTCAGCCCAACGGTTGATGCCAAATCTCCGAGAGATTTGGTCGAAGGCCGCTCAGCGGTCGCTTCGAGCAGCGCAAAGGCCTTGACCAAAATTGAAGATTCCATAATAGTAAATATATTATTCTGAATAATGAAACACAAGTCCCCGTAATTTAGATCCTATTGCGACCCTATTGTCGCAACATGAAAAAAGGGTTCAGGCAACATGCCAACCGATGTGATTCGAGTCCCTGGGGTTTCAAGTGGAGCAATACCGCTCAGCCCTGCCATCCGCGCCGGCGGGTTTGTATTCGTTTCGGGTCAGGCGTCGGTCGATGAGCTGGGAAAAATCGTCGAAGATACGTTCGCCGGTGAAATGCGCCGCTCGTTCGCCAATGTCGAAGCAGTTCTTCAAGCGGCCGGATTAAGCTTGCGAAACGTCGTGCAAGTCCGCAGTTACGTAGCGAAACAAGAAGACTTGCCTGAATACAACCGGCTGTACGCGGAGATCTTTTCGCCGCCGTATCCTGCGCGCACAACATTGATCGGCTGCCTCGGAACTGTCGTGAAGTTCGAAGTCGATGTGATCGCCTTCCACGAACCCTGCGATTGAGGTCCGCGATGCGCGTCGGCATCATTGCCCTATTGCAAGAATCGAATACGTTCATCGCACAGCGAACGCAAATTGGGCATTTCCAAAGCGATCTGCTGGCCACAGGCGGCGAAATTCGCAAGCGGTTTGCCGGCGCGCATCACGAAGTGTCTGGGTTTTTATCGGGATTGGATGATGCCGGCATTGAGGCCGTGCCGATCTTCGCGGCGCGCGCCGTGCCCTACGGGGTGATCGCGGCAGATGCCTGGCAATTTTTGATGTCGATGTTGCGAGCGGCGCTCGACCAAGCTGGACCGCTCGATGGCGTGCTGGTTGCTCCACACGGTGCCACCGTGAGTGAGCCAGAGCCAGACGCGGATGGCTTCTGGCTTGCCGAACTACGCCACCGCCTTGGCCCGAATATTCCCATCATCGGCACGCTCGATCCGCACGCGAACCTATCGCCGCGGATGGTTCATGCCACCGATGCGCTGATTGCCTATCGCACGAACCCGCATATCGATCAATGGGAATCCGGCCGCAAGGCCGCAAGCTTGATGGCGCGCACCCTGCGCGGCGAAGTCCGACCGACGCAAGCTGCGGCGTTTCCGCCGGTGGTCATCAATATCGAGTGCCAAGAGACGGCTGTTTCTCCTTGCCGGCATTTGTATGCAGCGGCGGATGCACAGTTACAACGAGCTGGCGTGCTGTCCAACAGCATTCTCCTGGGCTTCGCCTATGCCGACGTGCTCGAGATGGGCTCGGCAATGCTGGCGGTGACCGATAACAATCAGCGATTTGCTCAGCAATTGGCCGACGAGCTGGCCGCGCAACTTTGGCGCCAGCGAAACGATTTTGTCGGACGACCCAATAGCGTTGCAGCGGCCATCGAGCAAGCGAAAGGACTTGACGGCCCCGTTTGCCTGCTCGATACCGGCGATAATATCGGCGGCGGATCGCCCGGCGACGGTACTTGGATCGCGCAGGAACTTCATCGGCGGCAAATTGATCGAGCACTAGTCTGCCTGTGCGATGCGGCGACGGTCGCTCAGTGCGAGACCCACCGCGCCGGCGAAAAAGTCCGCCTTAGGGTCGGCGGGGGGAGCGGCCCCCTTCAAGGCCAACCGTTAGCGGCAGATTTTTCGCTCGTCGATCTGCGAGACGGACGATTCGAGGAATCTGCGGCCCGGCACGGAGGATGTTCCCAGTTCGATCAAGGCCGCACCGCGATTTTGCGAACCGATGCCGGGCTGACGCTGCTTGTCGGCTCGCAGCGTGTGCCACCGTTCAGCCTGGGTCAAATCACCTCTTGTGGACTTGATCCGTCACAGTTTCAAATCTTGGTAGCGAAGGGAGTCGTTGCTCCAATGGCCGCCTACCGTCCCGTCTGCCGACATTTCATTCGAGTGACCACGCCGGGAGTGACGACGACCGATCTTTCTCAAGTGCAGTATCAACAGCGGCGAAGGCCGTTGTTTCCCTTCGAGACGGATTTCGAGTGGAACGCATCAAACCAGTTGGCAGCGACGTTTCCATGACATCGACACTCGAGCTAAAACACCGCGAAATCGTCGGCTCCAGGCCAGGCCCTCACTTGCTCGTCACCGGCGGCGTGCATGGAGATGAATTCGAAGCGATGTCCGCAATTCGCCAACTGGTGGACTTCGTTGATCCCGGCAAGTTGAGCGGCCGGCTGACGTTGATCCCCGTCGTCAATGAGCCGGCATACCTTCGCGGCCAGCGCACGGCGGAGGATGGTCTCGACCTGGCGCGAACCTGTCCAGGCCGCGCGGACGGATCGACCACCGAACAAATCGCCCATGCGCTGAGCGGCTACATTCGCTCGGCCGATCTCTATCTCGACCTGCACAGCGGCGGAGTGGCGCTGTGCCTGTTGCCGCTGGTCGGCTATATGCTTCATTCCAACGAAGCAGTGCTTGCCAAGCAGCGCCGCATGGCGAGAGCCTTCAATTTGCCGTTGATTTGGGGCACGTCACCCCATTTAGACGGCCGCTCGATTTCGGTGGCGCGCGATGCAAGCGTTCCGGCCATATACGCTGAATACAGGGGGTCGGGCTTGTGCAATCCTCAAGGAGTACGAGATTACGTCGAGGGATGTCTGGGGGTGATGGCGGAATTTGGCATGATCGATCGCCCGCGTCCGGCGTCGAACGTCGAGCACTTCATCGAAGACGCGCGGCCTCATTCCGGACATCTGCAAATTTGCCATCCAGCCCCGATCACTGGTTTCTTTGAGCGGGAGGTAGAATTGGGACAACGCCTCGAACGCGGCGAACCGATCGGGCGGATCGTCGATATTCTCGGAGAGCAAGTTTATCCGATTCACGCCGAGCAGCGCGGGCTGGTCATCTGCGTGGCGACATTTTCACGAGTGCTGCAAGGGACCGGCTTGGCGGTCGTATTGGAAACCGATCGCTGAAGGCCGGATATTACGTTCTACGAGGCAATTCATTTTGAACTACGATGTCTGATTCTCCAACAGTGATGATCACCGGCGCAGCCCGCGGGATCGGTGCTGCAACGGCCGTCGAATTTGCCAGTCGTGGCTATCGTGTGGCACTGGTCGATCTCGATGAAAGCGGTCTTGTCGCGGTTTCCGAACAAGTGCGGCAACTCGGCGGCGATGCATTGGCAATCGCCGGCGACTTAGTGGATTTGACATTCGCGGAAGCGGCAGTGGGTCGCGCCGCCGAGTGCTTTGGCCGCCTCGATGTGCTGGTGAACAATGCCGCATGGCGCGAAATCGTAACCATGCGTCAGATCGCGGTCTCGTCGTGGGAAAAGACGTTGAGGATCTGCCTGACGACCCCGGCGTTTCTGGCCCGCTGGGCCGCCGAGCGGATGCAGCCGCGCGGCTCGGGGGTGATCGTCAATGTATCCAGTATGATGTCGCAGCAAGCGGCGGGAATTGGCCCGGCCTACGTTGCTTGCAAAGGCGCGCTCGATTCGCTCACTTACGAATTGGCGTCGCTCTATGGGCCGCACGGAATTCGGGTCGTCGCCGTCAATCCCGGCGCGATCGACACCGAATTGAGTCGCGATTATCCGCAAGGGGGTGGAACGGCGGACGACCCGCTACGGCAATTCAGTGAAGAGATGATTATGCTTCGCCGCTGGGGCCAGCCCGAAGAAATCGCCCGCGTGATCGCGTGGCTTGCCAGCAGCGAAGCCTCGTACATCACCGGTACAACGCTTGTCGTTGACGGCGGCTGGCAGCACCAGCATTTTTCGCATTCCTTGAAGCAGCGGCAGTTTCCTCAGGAGTTTACTCGGTGAGTATCTGGCGATTTGGCGATTGGATTCAGTCCGTGCCCGCCCAGCATCAGATCACTCTTGGCGAAGGCGCCACGCCACTGATCCGATCGCGCAGCATCGGCCCGTCGCTGGGCCTTGCAAATCTGTATTTCAAGGTCGAATCCGCCAATCCCACCGGATCATACAAGGACCGTTTCGCCGCCGCGGCAATTTCTCGGATGTTGGCAGCGGGCCAATCGAAGTGCTTGGCGACATCCAGCGGCAACACCGGCTCCGCTTTGGCGGCATATTGCGCTGCCGCGCAACTTACGTGCCGGATCGCCATCGTGGAAACGACGCCCGACGGAAAACTGAACCAGATGCTAGCCTATGGAGCGGAATTGGCGCGCATCCGAGGATTCGGCCTCGACAGTTCGACGACCAATCAAGCCATGCAGTGCCTGCAAGATCAAGCCAACGCCCTCGATGCGGCCTTGCAGATCAGCGCTTTTCGCTATTCGCCAGTAGGGATGAGCGGCGTGCAAACGATTAGCTACGAACTGGCCGAGCAGCTTACCGCCGGCATCGATCACGTTTTCTCCCCTGCCGGCGGTGGCGGACTGACGTTGGCGGTCGCACGAGGCTTCGCACTGCTTGTTGAGCGCGGCAGCTTGGCTCGATCCCCGGCCGTTCATTGTGTGCAACCTGCCGGAAACGACACGATTGCCGGATCGTTGCGCTCGGGGAAAAATCGCGCGCAAGCGGTCGAATGCACCTCGGCGATTAGCGGCCTGCAAGTGCCGAACGTCCTCGACGGCGACGTTGTCATTCCGGCTTGCCGCGCCTCAAACGGCACGGGCCATATCGTCAGCGATGATGAGATTTGGAATATCCAAGCCCGGCTCGCCCGCGAGGAAGGAATTTTCTGCGAGCCAGCGGCTGCTACCGCGCTGGCAGGAGCTTGCCGAGCCGCTCAAGGTGGATCGTTGCCCAGCCAAGCCACAACCGTCTGTCTCGTCACGGGATCAGGCTTCAAAGATGTTGCCTCGATGGCACGGATGACCGTGCGGCGAGACTGCCCAACGATCGGCGTAGCTGACCTTCCGCAATGGTTGTCGCGCTGAGGAAATTTTCCACGGAACACTATTTCTTTCAACAAGCTGTTCCACGTGTCGGTTCTTGAATCAGCTCTTGAATCAGGGATTCGCTCAGCAGTCGTTCTTTTTCTTGCGCCGTCAATCGCCGCAGCGGCGCAGGCGCCAGTTGGCAAGGCATACCCTTCGCGGCAAGAATGACTTCGCAGCCACCGAAGATTGTGTACTGCTCACGAAGTAATCGCAGAAGTTGCGAGAGCTTCTGTTGTAGGCCAGCCGCACGCGCCCAGTCGCCGCATTCCGCCGCCCGCACGATGCCGATTGACCAATGAGGGGCGATGCTGAAAATGCCGTCGAGATTTTCTCGCACACCGACGCGAGCAAGCTGGTCCACCAAATGGGGCTGCGCGGGAATAACTCGAAATCGATCGCCGACTACGTCGATTAGCTGCCGCGTCTCTTCCCAGAGGCCCGAACATTTGATCCCGCCGACATTGGGATGCTTGGCCAGCGCTTCAACGGTCGAAAGCGCCAGCTTCGTGCCGGTCAACGCCGGCAAATCGTACAAGTACAGGGGTTTAGAACTGATGTCGGCAAGCGTACGAAAATAATCGAGCAGCTCTTCCTGTGAGAATTTAATCAAATACGGAGACAAAACGACCACGCCATCGATGTCGAATTGCTCGACCATTTGAATGCGATCGCGAGTGCGAGAAAAGCACGTGTCGCCGACGCCGACCATGATCTCGCCGCGACGCCGACTCAGCCGCACGCTCTGCTCGACCAAATCTCGATAGACTCGATCTGTCTGCAATTGCATCAACCCCATCGTGCCCGCCACGAGCAGCCCGCCGATGCCGTGACTCCATTGGTCTTCGAGGTGTGCCTCCAGTGAAGCATCGTCGAGCGATTGACCGTCGCGGAGAGGAGTGCAAATCGCGGAGATGAGTCGAATCATATTTCTTCAAACTGTGCGGGTTCCGGGCGAATGGGTGCCAATTCCGTGGGGTTCGTGAGAGGGCGTTCTGGAGCGAAATTCAGTCGTTGTGCCCAGAGCTTGCGACCACGTGCGTTCTGCGATATTCCACGCTTGGGTGTTCGGCATGTGCTTACCGCATCCGCGGATCCATTGGGAGTTGCGAATTCTGATCGGGTTCGAAATCGATCGACAATGCCGAAACGACTTTATATTCATGCGTATGTCGGCCGTCAATAGTTCAACGCCGGCTTCGCGTCTTGTCGCGCGGTTCGAGAACTACATTTGCCAGCGCCGGCTTGCGCTGGGAGACCTGGATCTCACTACCGATGAGGTCGCGGATCCGTTGGGAATGGGCCGGGCCACGCCGCCCCCACACCGATCAGATTGGCCGAGTGCGATGCCGCCGATCGCCCCAATATCTCACCCTCAAACCTCTTGACACGATCTAGAACGCCTGTATACTTCACTTATGAAGTGTACAATTGGACAAGGAATCGAGTGTGTTACCGAACGAAGCAATCAGCAATCGAACACTTTCACCAGAATCCAGAGCCCTCCCCACGGACCAGCTCCTTATTTTCCATCGACCTTCGCCACGCCTCAAACCTCAAAAACGCTCGTAAATTCCCGATCCATTTCGCTTCCGCCTGCTGTTTTTTTACGCACCCCCCCGGAAATGAACCGGAAATTTGTTTTGCAAACATCTGCACGGCGCTCGGGAAAAACCGCACTGCTCCCACTCCTTCATTTCCACCACAAAAATATTTTTCCGAAATCGTACGCGGACGCCAAACGCAAATTCCCCGAGTGAAACCCACGGGAGAACGAATCACACCGCTTCAGTCGCTCATCCTTCATCATCCATCGTCGCGATCCGCAAGGCTCCCGGCCTCGCACAGGGCATGCGGGCGAACGCAGGAGGTTGTTTGTG
>JADZDJ010000281.1 GCA_020851115.1 Pirellulales bacterium | reverse complement strand
GCGTTGGACCAAAGCGATCCACAACTGGAAGGAAGCCCTGAACCACTTCGCCATCATGTTCCAGGAACGAATGCCCAAGAACCTACGCTAGCAAAAACCCCCGAGCACAAAATCGCGGACAGGGCCTCGGCGTAAGCCTGAGAAAGGTCGCGAATGCAAGAGTCGCGCAAGGTAAGACCTAGCCAGTCGCCTCGATCCCGAACCCCACGCCAGCGGCGGCAGCGGCTTAGACGTATCATAGGCCAAGGTTCCACACAGGCCCGCGCTCGACCGCCTAATTCATCCTCCCGCGTGCCGACCTTGCCATGCCTCGCGGCCACCGGGCAAGTGGCCGCTACTTTCTTTCGTGCTTTCGTGATCCCATCCCCGCCCGGCAGCCACAATCCCAGGGTAGCATCGAAGGGGTCGGCAAACTTTGTGCAGTTTGAATCAGGAGTCGGACCTGTCACTCGCCCCTTGACACGCACCTATACATGCGATAACATGGACAGGCCAGCACCATCGCTGGCGCGGCCCGCCGTGCCGAACAGCATGCAGTGGCCGACGATCTTTGACAAGATAAACTCCGCACATCGCAACCCGCGGCCACCGCCCGGCCGCGTCGCAGTTCGCTCAGGGCTTATTACTCGACGGCTTCTATGCCCGCTCCTCGCTTTTGCATGATTTCGCCTGTTGACGCCCGCACGATTCAAAAACATCCAGTATTCAGCAGCTACCCCCTTATTTTCCATCGACCCTCGCCACGCCTCAAACCTCAAAAACACTCGTAAATTCCCGATCCATTTCGCTTCCGCCTTCCATTTTTTTGCACACCCCCCCCGGAAATGAACCGGAAATGAATGCCGCGAAAACCTTCACGGCGCTCGGGAAAACCGCACTGTTCCGATTCCTTCATTTCCACCACAAAAAATATTTTTGAAAATCACGTCTCGATGCCGACCGCGAATCCTTCGACGATTGCCGCAACCGTCGATGATTCTAGCCCCTGGCCGCAGGGCGAATCACGTTTTCAAACTGGGACGACGACATGAAAGCCCGCCGCGCCAGCAAGGGCGCACTTCACTGGGCCATCCATCCTGCGCGCTGGAACCGTAATTTGCCCAGATTAACGATTGCCAGAGTTTCTCGAACAAGAGGCTCGCGCCGGTCCATGGTACAGGAGTTGGCCAGTTTGATTTCCGGATGCGTACTCCCGATACTCCGTCGTCAGGAATTATACTCGATATGGTCTCCACTGTCGCAAATCCACATCGGGGCGCGGCTTCGAATCTCCATCGGCGATGTTGGCAACCGAGCAACGTAGATTGAGGACAGCCAAAAATGCAGGCTCAACCCATGCAACGTCACCAGGTGGTAATCACCGATTTCGTCACCGGCGCATTAGCGGCAGAGGAGCAGATTCTCGGCGATCTTGCCGACGTCGCCGCTCTCAATGCTTTCGCCGAAGAGGAGTTGATCGGTCGTATCGAGGACGCCGATGGCGTCATGGTGTATCACAATTTTGGCATCACCTCGCGCACGATTGAGCGGCTCAATAAGTGCAAAATCATCGTCCGCTGTGGCGTGGGCGTCGATAACGTCGATCACAAGTTTGCCCGCGCGCGCGGCATTCCTGTGGCCAACGTGCCCGATTACGGCACGGAAGATGTCGCCGACAGCGCGATCGGCATGGCGCTATCGCTGGCCCGCGGCGTCTCGGCGTTGAATTCGTATCATCGACGGGACACGGGCCAGTGGAAATTCAAACCGGTGGCGCCCTTGCAGCGGCTGCGCGGCCGCGTGTTTGCGATTGTGGGTTTGGGTTGCATCGGCGAAGCGGTCGCGCTGCGCGCAAAGGCTTTCGGCATGGACGTGGTATTTTACGACCCCTATATTCCCGATGGCCGCGACAAGGCGCTGGGTATCCGCCGGGCCGAGTCCCTGAGCGAGTTGCTCGCGGACGCCTATATCGTTTCGCTGCATTGCCCACTGACCGATGCAACGCATCATCTGATCGATGCCGCCACGCTTGCGCTGCTGCCGCGCGGAGCGTTTCTGGTGAACACGGCGCGCGGCGGCGTGGTCGATACCAGCGCCATTCCTACAGCCATCGCCAGTGGCCAACTCGCCGGCGCGGCGATCGACGTGCTGGCTCATGAGCCGCCGGCGGAAGACGACCCGCTCATTGTCGCTTGGCGCGATCCTCGCCATCCGGCTCATCACCGATTGATTGTAAATCCGCATTCGGCGTTCTATACCGAGCAAGGCTTTCACGACATGCGCACGAAAGGCTCGCGGGCGATCCGTCGGGCGCTGCTGGGCGAGCCGCTGCGGAATGTTGTGAATTGAGGGCTACTTCTGAACGCCAAGTCAACACAGGCGCTGACGCATGCCGCGATGGCAGCAAACAAAGCCGGGCAGCCCAGCGCAGGAGGAGGAGCGCCGAACTGCCCGGTGGCATAGATTCAAGGTTCGGAGTTCAGGGGTCAGGGTGTGGGGAATTCGGTTCACGGAGAGGACGTCATCCTCGGTTTCTGAACCCTAAACCCTTGCTTAGGTCTCTACCACGGGCCGCGAATGTAGTGCACGCCAAATTGCTGCGTGTCGCTAGGCCAGTAAGGCGTCGGCAGGAAATTACCCCAGCCATTGCCGAACCCTGGATAGGGCCGCGAAAACTGGTGATAAATCGGCGCGACGCGCGTCCCGCCGACACCCCAGCCATAGTTGCTTTGGTACTCTGCGGTGGGCGGCACGACCAAGGCGATCGGCCCGCCCCAGTACGGATCGTAGTAACCGTTGTGCCACGGCAAGTTTTGAGCCTGCCGATAGGCATAGGTTTGGGGCAATTCGGCCGACGTGGTGTCGACAAAAGTGCCACTTGCGCCAATAGCGATGGCCACGAGGGCGAAGCATCTTTTCATAATCTCCTCCGAGGGTTTAGCGCGGAACGACGAGCAACAAGCCAAGCGCAATGAACGATGGAGCCTCGCCCCTCGCCCTTGGTCTCAATTCCCTAGTACCACCAGACGCGCGTTCTGGTCACTCCGGCGTACGGGCCATTGTCGCGGTAGTAATACCGATGATGCTTGTACAAAAACTCATGCGGCATCAACGGTTGATAAGTAATGTAGGTGTGTCCAACCAGCGGCGGCGTGGGTCGCGGGCAAAGATACATTTCCGCGCCGACCGCGCCGTAGGAGTTGCAATTCACGGGTGGCACGTAGTAGTTATAAAACAGGTCGGGCCGCGAGGAAGGCCCGCAGTAGTCTTGGGCTTGGGCGTGGCTCTCGCCGCCAAGGAATGTTCCAAGCGCCGCGACTGCGGCGAGCGCCAACCTGCGGATCGAGCGCATGCAAATGAGACGAGACATGGTTCAGCTCCTCCTGACGAACCGGGAGACAAACGGAAAGGAAAACGCCGTCGCGCCAATACAAGCCCAAGCACGATCACATGCCAGGTGATAAGTGCGAAACGGGAAGGCTCGCGAGCGACGAGGCGAAACGAACGAGGTAGGAAACTTTCGGTAGGTCGATGTAGACTTCTTGCTTGGCGAAAAGTGCTCTTCTCACGGAGCGAGAGGCCTACCATCATCGGCGTGGGCGGGATGTGCCCAGCGGCCGCCAATTCCATCTTCGGCTTATGCCGCCCTTGCGGGTGAATGTTTATGAACCGGATTTTCCGATTGGTTGCAACTTGCCGCGAATGCGCAGAATAGAGACGTTGACGAAAACTCGGCTGTGAAGCCCGCAATTTCGCCGATATAATTTTGCCAGACTACCCGTTTTACGAACGCATCTTGGATCGGGGGTTTAGGTTACGACATACGGAGAGCCACCACTTTGATTCGTGCCAACACCAAATCACGGAAAAATTCACCCAAATTGCCGGCCGATCGTCCGCTAGGCAAAGGCCGCAAGCCGAAACACGACTCGACCAACGGCCATACGGAACACGGCGTCGTTACGGAAGTGATCGACTCCCAAAGCGTGGCTGACGAGGGCAATTCGCCAATCGTCGAAGAACCATCTGGCCGCCGTCGCAAGCGCGCCACGGCCCAGTCGATGGCCGCTGCGCAGCGAGACATTTCCGTCAGCGAGTTTTTCGCCAAGAATCGCCACCTGCTCGGTTTCGACAACCCGCGCAAAGCCTTGCTGACTGCGGTGAAAGAGGCGGTCGACAATTCGCTCGATGCCTGCGAGGAAGCCGGTATTCTGCCCGAGCTTTGGATTCACATCGAACAGACCGCCGACAATCGCTACAAGATTGGCGTGCAAGACAACGGCCCCGGCATCGTCAAAAAACAAATTCCGCTGATCTTCGGCAAGCTCCTCTACGGCTCGAAGTTTCATCGCCTGCGGATGAGCCGTGGGCAGCAAGGCATCGGCATCAGCGCCGCCGGCATGTACGGCGTGCTGACGACCGGCAAGCCGGTGAAAATCATCTCGAAGATTTCGAAAAAATCGCCGGCCCACTACTACGAAATTCAAATCAACACGAAGAACAACAAACCGGAAATTCTCAATGGCCACGGCGAAGGGGTCGACATTCCGCCAGGTGAAAAAGGCCAAGCCTACATCGAAAAACATGGCATCGAGTGGGTCGCCGTACACGATGGCGACAAAGAAATCATGCACGGCACTCGAGTGACCATCGAACTGGAGGGCGCCTACAAGCGCGGCCGCGGCAGCGTCGAAGAATATCTTGAGCAAACCGCCATTGCTAATCCACATCTGCGGCTGCATTACAAAGACCCGGAAAACAACGAGCGATTTTTCGAACGATCCACGCATCACTTGCCGCCTGAGCCAAAAGAGATCAAGCCCCATCCCTATGGCGTCGAGCTGGGCCGGCTGATCACGATGATGAAAGACGTCCATGGTACGACGATCTCTCAGTTTTTGACGACCAGTTTTTCGCGCGTCAGCCCAGCCGTGGCGCGCAAGATTTGCGACGCTGCCAAGCTCAGCACGCGGGCCAACGTCACTCGCATCGGCCGGCACGAAGCCGATGCCCTGTATCAAGCCATTCAGCAAACGAAAATCTCGTCCCCTTCGACCGATTGCATTTCGCCGATCGGTGAAGATCTGCTGCTCAAAGGATTGCACCAAGTGGTGCCGGGTGAGTTTTATGTCGCCGCGACGCGGCCGCCGTCGGTCTATCGCGGCAACCCCTTCTTGATCGAAGCCGCGATCGCCTACGGCGGATCGCCGATCGCCCAGCGCGTTTCCCTCGATGCGCTGAAGGAAATGCTTTCGCAGAGCGATGCTCGCACGCTGCGGCAGTTCTTGGTCAATTCGTTCAGCGGCTTAGGAAGCCAGGCCGCGGACAAGATTATTGAAGAATCGAAGCTTGGCACGCGGCAATCGCCGGCGCGGCTCAAAAAAGACGAAATCGCCACGCTCCACGCGGCCATGCATAGCGTGAATCTCGACGAAGGCCAAACGATGACCGTATTGCGTTACGCCAACCGAGTGCCACTGCAATTTCAACATGCGGCTTGCGCGATTACCCAGACCATCATGAGCACCAATTGGCGCTCCTATGGATTGCAGCAATCGCGCAATTCGCTTCCCAGCGGCCCGGTGACCATCATGGTCCACATGGCCAGCGTTTGGGTTCCCTTCACCAGCGAATCGAAGGAAGCCATCGCGGGCTATCCAGAAATTCAAAAAGAAATCCGCCTGGCGCTACAAGCCGTCGGCCGCAAGCTGGGCATGTACTTGCGCCGCCGCCTAAAAGTGAAAAACGAAGGAGAACGCCGGAACATTTTCCTGCGTTACCTTGGCGAAGTCGCCACCGCGGTGAGCGACATCAACCGCGCCAATCGCGAAAAACTGTACGAACAACTGCTGCTGGTCGCCAAGAAGAAAACCGCGGAAGCCGACGTTGTGCTGGGTGAAGATGGCAAGCCAATCGACGAGCCTAGCGCCGACGACTTTGGCGGCAGCGTGCTGATTGTCGAACCACAGCCCACCACGCCGGCCGAAGCGCCACCGCGAACCGACGTAGAACCAAAGAAAGAAGCAAGGCGGCCGACCGAAAGAAAAAAGTAGCAAAGAAATTCACGCAATATGTAAATAGTCCGCTTGCAAGATCGCAAACGCGCGAAGAGTCTGAAAACACAGGCCAATCGGCAGCTAACAGGCTCATGATCCATGGTATCAGCGCCTCTTCGCGTCTTTGTGCGAATCCTTCCGAGCTGTTTGCACCCAGAACAACTTTATACGCCTTTCATTGCCTGTTCCTGACTACCGAACCCTGAAATCTCCGCATGGCAAAGCGCTCCCGAAAATCAAATTCAAGCAGCACCGTCGTCATCGACCCCGCCAAACTCACGCCGCGCGACAAGAAAACCCTTGGCGTCATCAAGGATCTCGCCGATCAAGTCGTCGCCGCCGCCGACAAGCGCCGCGATCCGCACGTCGATATCCCCTCGCGCACGTTGTCCAACGTCCATTACAGCCCGCGCAAGCGGATCATCGAGATGGGCAAATCGACCAATCGGCGGCTGTTATTTGATCTCGGCCAGGCAAAAGCGTATATGCGCACGATGCTGGTCGCCAGCGGCTGCAAAAAGCTGGTCGATCAAGGCAAGACCATCAGCATCCGCGGCATGTACTACATGCTGAAGCACAAGATCGCTGGCACAATGGAGAACACCTTCGACGATCAGAGCGAGTCGGATACGATCGTCGAAGATCTTGAAGTGTTGCTCGCCAGTTTGCGCGAAGAATTGCATCTGTATGCCGACAAGCGCGGTGAAATGGTCGGCAACATCGTCCTGAACGACAGTGGCGACGAAATCGACTGCTCGCGGATGGGCTCGGGAGGATATGCGATTCCGTCAATCGTCGAGCCGGAGGTGATCAAGCTGGATCCGAAGAAATGCGACGCAAAGTTCATCCTTCACGTCGAAAAAGGCACGGTCTGGCAACGCTTCAACGAAGACAAATTCTGGCGCAAGCACAATTGCCTGCTCACCCACGGGGCCGGCCAGCCGCCGCGCGGAGTCCGGCGGATGCTACACCGCCTGCACAACGAGCTACACTTGCCGATCTACTGCGTACTCGACAACGACCCTTGGGGATACTACATCTACAGCGTGCTCAAGCAAGGCTCGATCAACTTGGCGTTCGAGTCGCAGCGAATGGCAATCCCCGATATCCGCTTTCTTGGTCTGCGCAGCATCGACTTCAATCGTTGCAACCTTTCCGATAGCGTGACCATCGGCCTCAACGAAAGTGATACGAAACGCGCCAAGCAAATTGCGGCCTATCCGTGGTTTGCTCCCAAGAAAGCCTGGCAGAAAGAGATCGACTTGATGCTCAAGAACGGTTTCAAACTCGAAGTCGAGTCGCTCATCTCCAAAGACATCAGCTACGTCACCGAGACGTATGTGCCTGAACGACTTGCGGAACAAGACTGGCTCGATTAGCCAAACAGCGGAACGCTTTCACGCCAATCTCGCGACGATTCGGCCGTTGGGCGTGCGCGCGGCCATTCGCACACGATCCAAAATCGCCGCGACGACAAGCACAAGTCGGTTCGTAATCCCACCTAATGCAGGCGCACCGACAGGGCTTACTCTTTACCGGCCAACGGTTCTTTCTTTTCCGTGATTACCGGGCACTGAGGCGCCATTTCGGCGTTCAGGGCAGTGAAGTCCTTCCATTGCTCGGGCAGGTTGTCTTCGTGGAAGATCGCTTCGACGGGGCATTCCGGCACGCAGGCTTCGCAGTCGATGCATTCATCGGGGTGAATATAGAGAATTTTTTCCCCTTCGTAGAAGCATTCGACAGGGCACACCACCACGCAATCAGTGTATTTGCAACCGAAGCACGGCTCGGCAACAACGTGGGTCATTTCGAGGTCGCTCCTTTCAAAGCGTGTGGTATCGGCCAATGCAGGCCGACCATCCGGGCGGATATGAGAATGATTCCTTCATCGGCGCAGCCCCTGCCGCGGCTGAAAAAATGATTCTGCAAGCTACTTTGCGCGAATCATAGTAATGCAGAAAGCGAGTGTCAACCCGCCGAAATGCGATGAGTTTGCGGGCTGGGCAAGGCAGGGGGTGGCGGTCCAGGATGCGGCAGCTCCTAATGGCGCCCGATGGAGGTATTCCGCATGGCCGCCAGACTGGAGCTGCGCCCGTCAGGAAGCGGTCGAGGCATCCTCGATTCCCGGTGGGCGCAGCATTGGCGTTGCATCAGGAGCGGCTACAGACCCTGGTATTCAACGCCCAACGACCTGACAGCCTCTGGAGGCGCGAACGTGGCAAGTGACTAGGAAACATCCTTGGCGAACGTGCGATCCATCGACGTGAATATCCGATGTCAGTCTGATTCCTGGGCAGCGTCCGGCTTTGGCTTAGTAGGCTGCCCAATCGTGGCAGAAACCATAGATCATCCCAACTCCCATTGAGCATTGGAGTTGCGCCAGATTTCATCGGATGGATCCTGTCCACACTCCGTGACTGGCTTCTATCAAAAAGATCAAAAACCTCGCCGATTTTCCTGAAATTGTTGTCAGTTTCAACCCTTTTGAGGGAAATAAACTATGGACGCATGGGAGAAGCGACGTGATTGATCGATCTACAACAGCGATTATGTTCAACAGAAAGAATGGTGCTTCATGAGAAACTCGGTAATTTGCAGGCTTTTGGGTGGGTTGTTTGTATTCGGGTGGGTGCAGTTCGCCGCCGCGGGCGTCGTGGTTATTGATGGGACAGATTCCGCTGAACACGGCGGCACAAATGGCACGGTCAACCTAACGGGCTGGCTATACATGCAAAAGGCGCTCGAAAATATCGGCAGTCAATATCTGGGGTACATTCCTACCGGCAATACGACAGTTGTGTCGCTTGGTACCGTTTCCGGTGGAGGAAATACTGCGTCTGATGCCATTAATAGCGCTTTCGGAAAATCTTCATTGAGTGGAACTTGGACGCTGCAACATGTCGATGGCGCGGCAAACATCACGACGTATCTAAACAGCTTAACGACCGGGGCAAGTGGCAATACGGCGATTTTGTATATTCCGACGTACGGAAATACTGGTGGTGATTTAGACTCTGCTGAACTTAGTGCAATCAACGGCGCTGCGGCGCAAATCAATTCCTATGTCGCAGCCGGAGGTGGCTTATTTGCTCAAGCGGAGAGTGGCACGAATGCATGGGGATGGCTCGGCACACTATTGCCAGGATTAACGGTGGTTGATCATGGAGGCGGTGGGGTGGGTACCAGTTTGGAATTGACCGCCGCCGGCGCTTTGGCATTTCCCGGCCTGACCAACGGCGATCTGTCGGGTGGGCCTTGGCACAACAATTTTACCGGGACTCTCGGCGGATTGATTGTGCTTGGCGACGAGGCAACAGCCGATAATCGAAATGTCATTCTCGGCCAATCGAGCGCCCCCGGTGGCGGTGGCATTTCCGGGGTACCGGAACCGGCCAGTTTGATCGTGTGGCTACTGTTGGGCGGGGCTGGCGTCGGCGCTGTGGTACGCCGCCGCAAACATGCTGCCGCCTAATTGAAACGACTGCCGGGCAGAGGCTTCGTCGTAGTTATCCTTATCCTCAGCCTGATATTAGCGGACGCATTGCCGCGTCCGCGCCGTGAGGAAGCGGATCCAGCCAGCCGCTTCCTCACGACTGGGTGCGCAACATCTTCCCGTTTTTGGCTGTGTGCAGGTCTCTCGACTAGTGCTGTCAACAGATTGACGCTGCGCCGCTTCTTGGCACGCGGCGTCTTTGGCGCGACATCGGCAGCGGCTCGTGGCGATACTGCCAACATGGAATCGGGGACACGAAAGATCCTTTCCAAGCAGAGGCCGGCCTGCTAGCACAAATGGCCTGCCCTGTCATGCAGGTGGTTCGAGGCCGAAATCTCGAATCGTGAACAGGCTGGCAAACGGCAGGCCGCGGGCCGCGAATGCCGCAGCGCCTCCTTCCAGGCGATCGACAATGGCTGCGACTCCGACCACTTTCAGGCCGAATTCGACGGCTCGGTCGATCGCCAACAGCGACGAGCCGCCGGTCGTTACGACATCTTCGACGATGGCCACCGTGTCTCCGGGTTGCACGGGGCCTTCGACGTACTGATTCGTGCCGTGCCCTTTGGATTCCTTGCGGATCATGATGCCGGCCAGCGCCAGACCGCGCAGTCCAGCGATCGTGATCGTGGCGGCGGTGATTGGATCGGCGCCGATCGACATGCCGCCGACCGCTGTTGGCAGCGAACCAAATGTCGGCAGCAGATCGAGCATCCCTTCGCCAACGAGTTTGGCGCCGTGCGAGTCGAGCGTCAGTTGCTTGCCGTCGAGGTAATATTTCGCCTTCTTGCCGGAGGCGAGCGTGAAGTCGCCGAATTTGAGCACGCGCGTGCGGATCAGGTCGAACAGCGCTTGGCGATCGTACATGGGAGCGGTGGGGAAGATGGAATGCGAGATCTAGAATGTGCTTCGCGGTCGCGGCCCATTCTAACGATCGGCTACCAAACCGCTAGACATCGCCTCGAAAATCATCCTACACCTACCCTTGAGGTTTCATCGCCGGATCGTCACTCGCGAGCGGTCGGAGAGAATATCGAACACGTCGTCAAAATCCTGACGGCCGATTTGCATGGTTCCAGGTTGTGATAGGGGGCTGCCGTCGTTCAATCGCAGGAACAAATTGCCGCCGAGGCTGATGTACTTTTGCCCTTGTGAATTGCTGGGATTGTCGGCGGAAAACTTAGTGACCGGGAACGTGCCATCGACTTGGGCCACATCTCCAGATACTTGCACATCGAAGCGGCCGGCGTAGAGGTTATCGACAAAGATCGCCAATTGGTTGTGACTGCGATTTAATCGCGCATCGAACGGGCCGCGAACGATCTTCAATTGTTCGCCGACAACAATCGATTTGGGGTCGTCGATGCCGTTGATTTTTGCCAGCAGTTGCCACGGCACCTGCAAGGACTCGGCGATGAGGTCCAGCGTTTCGCCCGCCTGCACCACTCGCGGTTGTTGCAGGAAATGCTCGCGCGAGTAGATGACCGTGCCGGCAAGTTGGCTGAGCAGGTCGTCGAGTGCCGCCTGTTGCTCGACCGGCACGGCGGCATGATCGTACCACGGCGACAATTCTCGCAGCGCATCGACGAGCTTGTTTTGCTGAATATCGGATTGAGCCTGCCGCATGGCGGACTCAAATTCATGACGCTGCCGCGCCGTTTCAAGATTCACCGTGGCGGAAGGCGCCGGCACTGCTGGTCCGCGTTCGGTTGGCATCTCCGCCGCGCCGACAAGCGGATTTCCTCCGGCAGATTGACTAGGCGGCGGCTGAATCGGGTTGATCAAACTGGGTGCCGGAGGTGCTGACGGCAGCGATGCAGTAGTGGGCGGCGCGAATGATGGGGGTGAAATCGGCGGCTGACTGGGCAAAGAAGAGACGGATGATGTTGACGGCGGCGTCACCAGCGAATGGCCATCGCCGAAGGGCAACGAGCTTTTTGTCGCGTTGCTGCGCGGCGGTTCGACGACGGGCGGTGTCACCAGCCCGCCCGATCCGAGTGTTGCGCCAACTCGGCCTTCGCCGGACGACTTCGCAGTTTCGGACGCCGCCGCTTGGCTCCAAGGCGGCGCTGCATCGAGCGCAGGTTCCAACGGCTGCGCGCGATTCAGCGCCACGTAAACCAAATAGCCAATGCCGCTAAGCACGATGCAGAGCAAAATCGGTTTGAGCGATTCCACGATCGTCCTCCTTGACGATGCGCAAGCGCGAAGAGGTTCGGGGCTGATTCGCTGAACAGCTAGCCCACGGGCCGCGAGATGTTAATAAAAGGATCGGCGGCGCACCATGCCAGTTCAGAATGTGCTAGCAATGAAAGCACTTTGAGCAACGAAGTTCGAATGATGAATGAGACAGCGCTATCAAGCATTGGAAAATTGGAACTTTGAGCTTCATTCATCATTCCACTTCTCCGGGATTGCACCTTGACCGCACCACAGCGCTGATTAATCTCCGTGTTTCTGCCGCAGCCGGCTGGAAAGCCGCAGCACGAGTTGGGCTCTCTCAAACTCGTTCAGCCAATCTTGCACGACGGCGTCGATCAATTCTTGCCTCGGCGGAACAATCCCTGTGGGGCAAGAAGAACCGAGGTGATCAATCGCCATTTGTCGGTACTTTGCCAGCGTGCGATCGCCATACATGCCCACGAACGCGTCGTCTTCGCTCAAGAACACCAACACGGGCACCCGCTGACCACCGCAGATCGATAGCTCCGTCTGCAAGTCCGCATGAACATCGCGGTCAAAGTAACGAAGATCGATCCGAGGCGACACCTCGGTGAACCGCTGAAAAATCGGGCACTGGTTCACGCAATCGCCGCACCAAGCCCCAGCCAGGCAAAGCACTTTCATCTCTCGTACAAATCCGCCCAGCAATTCTCGTTGAACCGGCGTGAGTTGCGCACGCTCATACATTGCAGCCCAGCGACGACGATGCTCGTCGCTGCCGTGTTTGGCAAGAAAGTCGTGGTACTTCAAACCCGCGGAGAATTTTGAGGCGAAATTGAGCATGGGAATTGAGTCGTAGCGGAAATCGTGAGAATTCTAATGGAAGAGCGCTGTAACGCTCGATATCCTCACGAATTCCGCCACGCTGACTGAAGGATGGTTTAACTCTGTACAAACTGCGTCGTCAATTTCACAAACTCTGCCGGCTGCTCGTACGGCAGCATATGCCCGCAGCAGTCGATTATCTCCAGCCGTGCCCCCGGAATCAGTTTGGCGTATTCTCGGCCGTGAGCCAATGGGATCAGTTGGTCGTCGCGGCCCCAAATGAGCAGCGTTGGGCATTGCACCCGGTGCAATTGCGCGGGCAACTTAGGGTTGTGCAGATATGGACTCCAGCCGACGCGCGCTGTGGCTTCGCGGGCTCTCAGGAATTGTAAAATGCGCATGTCGTCGAGCGACAGCGGCATGGCTTCCGCGACAATCGAGCTTTCAGGATCGTAAAACAACAGATTGCGAAGCTTTTTCAGATCGTCGATAAACCATTCGGCCATTGGCGCGCCGGGAACATGCAGGCCAGCGGCGTTGACCATCGCCAATTTGGCAACAAGCTCCGGCCGCAGGATTGCAAGTTCGACACCGAGCCATCCCCCCAGTGAAAAACCGACGACTGGCACACGACACAAATCGAACTGCTCGAACAGATCGACATAGTGCCACACCAAGTCTTGCATGTCGTCGATCTTATCGAGCCCTTCGGAGAGCGCAAAACCGGGATGAGCCGGGGCGATCACCGAAAAATGCTCGGCTAGGCCGTTATGAAAGGCCGTCCAATCCATTTCGCCCCCGGCGCTATGTAAATAGACCAGCGGCGGACCTTTCCCCCCACGCATCACTTGGATCTTCTTCCCGGCGATGGTGACGAAATCGGTTTGATTGGGGATTGGGGACATTGTGCTTATTTACCACAGAGACACGTAGGTCCAGAGAAGGCAAGACATTCAATGGATCGAACTACCCGGTGTCTCCGTGCCTCTGATATTACCTCAGTTCTTTTCGCAGAGCCGGCATCACTTCCGTTGCAAACATCGTCATATTTTTCTTTGTCAGTTCGGCCGGCAGGCTGCCGAGTTGGAACAGGCCGAGCAAATTGCCGACGCCGAGCTTTTGAATATGTTCTTTCAGCCGATCACGAACTGTCGCGGGGCTGCCGACGATCGCGTAAGCGCCTTCTTCGACCTGCTTTCGCGTGGTCACCGTGCTGAGGAATTTGCCCATGGCTTTATTGATCGCCGCAATCGACTGAGCGCTCGTGTAACCTGGCGGCAGCACAGTCAGCCCGCGGAGCAAATTATGGGCAAAGTACCACAAGTGCTTTTCGTATTCGGCCCATGCTTTTTCGTCGTTCTCGGCCACGTAAATCGGCAGGAGCCAGCCGAGCTGCTCCGGATCGGAAGTGTAGCCACTCTTCTGAGCCGCCGCGCGAAACATATCGAAGTTCCGCTGGAAAAAATCGCAGTGGAAATACGGGATGCCCATGTAGCCGAACCGCCGGGCGGCAACCATCTCGATCGTTTCCTTGCTGCCAGCGCCGGGAATCCAGATTGTCGGGTGCGGCTGCTGAATTGGCCGCGGCCACGGGTTCACGTACTTTAGCTTCCAATGTTTGCCGTAGTGCTCGAACGGCCCCGGCTCGGTCCACGCGCGCAGTACTAGGTCCATCGCCTCAGCATACATACTGCGGGCGAATGTTGGATTGATCGTGAAGCTGTAATATTCTGGGCCTCCACCGACAACCAGCCCCGCAATCAACCGCCCGCCGCTGATGACGTCGATCATCGCGAATTCTTCCGCCACGCGCGTCGGTGGATTGTAGAGCGGCAATGCGTTGCCGATCACCGCGATCTTCACGCGCTTCGTCTGCCGCGCGAGAATGGCCCCCATCAAGTTGGGGCTTGGCATCGTGCCGTAGGCGTTTTGATGATGCTCGTTCACGCACACGCCGTCGAAGCCCAGTTCGTCGGCCAGCACCAATTCGTCGAGATAGCGGTTGTAAAGCTCGTTCCCGTGCTGCGGCTCGTAAATACTGTTCGGCAGCCAAGTCCACGCCGACTCATACTTGGTGGCAAAATCGGCCGGCAGCCGATCCCAAGGCATGAGGTGGAAAGCGAAGAATTGCATGAGACGACAACGCTCAAAGCAACGACAAAATGGGAGAATTCACTAGTTTCGCAAAAGCAATATACCGGTTCAATCCCCTGTGCAACGCAGCGAATCCGCCGCCAATGGCGAAGATTCGCGGGTCTTGCCTCGGCCAATAGACGAGAATCCCCATCGATGATACAAACAAGTCCGTGGATGTGCTGAAATCTCCTGTTTGACGCATTGTTCACCGTTCAAAATCGTATCAGCACTTCCGCCTTTTCAAGCAGGCGCATGCTCTGGCCTGATAATTTTAATACCGTATGTCCCGCTCCAATCCCTCGCTCGTCCCGCCGGCCACTGCGTCACACATTCTCAACGGCGAACCGGTGGCAATTGTCGACGTCGAAAGCGTTGCCCGCACTTCACGCCGAGTTGAGTTTTCCCACGCTGCCCGCGATCGATTAACGGCATCACGCGCTGCGTTAGAGGAAGCCGTTGCCGCCAGCGAGGTCATTTATGGCGTCAATACTGGCTTTGGCTCGCTCGCAAATCAGCGGCTCGATGGATCGCAACTTCGCACCATTCAGCGCAATTTGCTTCTCTCGCACGCCGCCGGCGTTGGTGAACCGCTTCCCGACGACGTAGTGCGCGCCATGCTGCTGTTGTTGGCGGCGTCATTGTCGCGAGGATTATCTGGCGTGCGGCCAGTGGTTGCCGAACGAGTCGTCGATTTGCTCAATTTAGGCATCACCCCGGTCATCCCGTCGGTAGGCTCAGTGGGGGCATCGGGAGATTTGGCTCCCTTGGCACATGCCGCGCTGGTCTTAATCGGCGAGGGAGAAGCGACCTATGGCGGTCAGCGGATGGCTGGAGGCGAAGCGCTTCGAGCCGCTGGCCTGGAGCCTATCGAACTCGAGGCGAAGGAGGGGCTTGCTCTCATTAACGGTACCCATTTGATGGCGGCCATTGCGGCGCTGGCTGTTTTTGACGTGGAACGGTTATTTTCCGCTGCGCTGGGCGCTGCGGCCATGTCGATCGATGCGTGCCGCGGAACCGACGCCTTCCTTGACGGCCGCGTTCACGAGGCCCGCGGCCAGGCCGGTCAATGTGAAGTGGCTTCGCGCTTGCGGTCGCTAATTGCCGGCAGCCAAATTATTCCCAGCCATTTGCACGATGATCCGCGCGTACAAGACCCATATTCACTCCGCTGTGCGCCGCAAGTGCTTGGAGCAGCGCTCGATGCAATTCAATTTGTTCGCAGCATCGTGCAACGTGAACTTGGCGCCGTGACGGACAATCCGCTCGTATTTTCCTCCGACCCCGAATTCCCGCGGCAATTTGTCTCGGCGGGCAATTTCCATGGCATGCCGCTGGCCGTGGCCCTCGATACCTTGGCGATTGCCTTGGCACACATCGCTGGTATCGCCGAGCGGCGGATTTACTATATTTTGGCCGCGTCCGACAAAGAGAACCCGCTCAATCCGCATTTGTCACCGGTGCCGGGTTTGCATTCAGGATTAATGGTTGCGCAGTACACTGCCGCCGCCTGTTGCAATGAACTCATCAGTCTGGCAACGCCAGCAAGCGTGGCCAATATTCCCACGAGCGCCGGCATGGAAGACTACAATTCGTTTGGAGCAACCTCGGCTCTCAAAGCGCGCCGCGCGGTGGAACGAACTCGGCAAGTCGTAGCGATTGAATTACTCTGCGCGGCAGAGGCCCTCGAATATCAGCGCCCGCTGCGCTCGGGCCATGGTGTGGAAGCGGTCCATGCCGAGGTTCGGCAAGTTGTTTCCAAGCGAACGGCCGACCGTCCCCCGGCGCCCGATATCGCCGCGTTAGAAAAATTGATTTTTGCAGGAGGCGTCAATGGCTGACGTAGATTCCTCTCACCGGATCATTCGTGCTCCGCGCGGAAACAATCGCATTTGCCGAACGTGGCAGGCTGAAGCCGCCATGCGGATGCTGATGAACAATCTCGACCCTGAGGTGGCAGAGGCGCCTGAGCGACTCGTTGTCTATGGCGGCCGCGGGCAAGCAGCCCGTTCTTGGAAAGCATTCGATGCGATTGTCGCGGCGCTGCAAACGCTTGGGCCCGACGAAACGCTTCTCATCCAATCGGGCAAGCCGGTCGGGATTCTGCGAACGCACGAAGACGCCCCGCGCGTCTTGATTGCCAACAGCAATCTGGTTCCGTATTGGGCAACACAGGTTCATTTCGACGAACTGGTCGAACGAGGCCTGATGATGTACGGCCAAATGACGGCCGGTTCTTGGATGTACATCGGCACGCAGGGCATCTTGCAGGGGACTTATGAAACTTTTGCCGAGTGCGCTCGGCAGCACTTCGGCGGCAGCCTTGCCGGTCGGCTGATCGTGACTGCTGGCTGCGGGGGCATGGGAGGGGCACAGCCGCTGGCCGTGACCATGAACGGCGGAACGTGCCTGATTGCCGACGTTGATCGTGAAAAGCTCGCGCGACGTGTTAGTACCCGCTATTTGGATGAAATCGCCCACACCGTCGACGAGGCCATCGACAGGGCGTTGGCCCATGCCGCGGGCAAGCGAGCCGTCTCTGTCGGCGTGGCTGCCAATGCCGTCGAACTGCTCGAACGATTGTTGGAGCGCAACGCGACTCCCGATTCGTTGACCGATCAAACCTCGGCGCACGACGTTTTCAGTTACGTGCCCATGGACCTGTCGTTGGTCGAATGCGAAGCGCTTCGGGCGCGCGATGCGGCAGCCTATGCGCAGCGCAGTCTAGACACGATGGCTCGCCATGTACGTGCCATGCTAGCTCTCATGCAGCGCGGCGCGAAGACGTTCGATTACGGCAATAACATTCGCCAAAAAGCCCACGAGCGCGGAGTCGAAAACGCGTTTGCATTTCCGGGGTTTGTTCCCGCGTACATCCGGCCGCAGTTTTGTTTGGGGCGCGGCCCGTTTCGTTGGGTCGCCCTGTCGGGCAACCCGGACGATATTGGCGTCATCGATCAGGCGCTGATCGAACTTTTTCCGCATGATGCAGGATTGCACCGTTGGCTGATAATCGCGCGCGAGCGTGTGGCGTTTCAAGGATTACCGGCTCGGATCTGTTGGCTTGGGGTCGATCAGCGCTACAAAGCTGGATTATTATTTAACGACTTCGTGCGTACTGGGAAAGTGGACGCTCCGATTGTCATTGGCCGCGACCATTTAGATTGCGGCTCGGTGGCTTCTCCGAACCGAGAAACGGAGGGAATGCTCGACGGCACGGATGCGGTGAGCGATTGGCCGCTGTTGAATGCGCTGGTCAGCACTGCCGGAGGAGCCTCTTGGGTCAGTTTCCATCATGGCGGCGGAGTTGGCATCGGCTATTCGCAACACGCAGGACAAGTGATTGTAGCCGACGGAACTCCTGCCGCAGCGAATCGTATCGAGCGGGTGCTATTTAATGATCCTGCACTTGGTGTGCTGCGCCACGCCGATGCCGGTTATCACGAAGCGGCCAGTTGTGCTGAGGCCGTTGGTCTGGCCATTCCGATGAACGCGGCGGCAAAAATCGATGGCGCTCCGCGCAAATAAATTCACGGTAAACGCTTGTGAGCATGGATTATCGGATTTCCCACACATCGCCGGCAAACTGGCCCCCGGTTCGATCGGGGAAATTTGCCAGCTTTGTTCGTAGCGATTCCCCACGGAATTGCGCCGTGGCACTGCTTGGCTTGCCCGACGACAACGGAGTGCAATTGAATAACGGCCGCCCAGGTGCGGCCGATGGCCCAAAGGCCTTCCGTGCAGCTTTGGCAGGATACGGCACGAACTGGGATGCGGCCCATCGCCGTGAGTTGGACATGCAAGTCTTCGATGCTGGGGATGTCGAACCTGCTGCCGGGAGAGGCGAATCGGCGATGTTCGAAACCCACGCTCGCGTAGAACGCGTTGTCGGTGAATTGCATCAGATTGGATTGATGCCCATTTGCATCGGCGGCGGCCATGACTTGAGCTTGCCTGGCATCGAGGCACTTGCCAAACATTCGACCAGCGCAGTCGGCGGCATCAATTTTGATGCCCATCTTGACGTGAGGCAAACCATCGGTTCCGGCATGGCATTTCGCCGATTGATCGAACAAGGTCTTCTCGATCCGCGGCGATTTATCGAGGCCGGTCTCGGTCCATTTGCCAACGACCGGTGCGACTGCGAGTGGCTGATCGAGCAAGGCGGGCAAATCATTTTCGAGCACGAAATATTCAATTGGCGAGAGTTGGACGAGCAAAATCCCCTCGTCGAGAATTGGCTAAGCATTGCTACGGACCAGGGCACGCAAGCCGCTTTTTGCAGTATCGACCTGGACGCTCTGAATTCCGCGTTCGCTCCCGGCGTGAGCGCAATCAATCCACTGGGGCTTGAAGTGCGCCATGCGGTGGCGCTTGCCAGGTTGGCAGGTGCGAATTCGCAGATTCGACATTTTGATATTATGGAACTGAGTCCGCCGCACGACCTGGACGGTCGCACGGCGCGAGTGGCGGCCTTGCTGTTTCTGTGCTTTCTCTCTGGTTGGAGAACACGCTTGGTATGACTCTGCGCATTTGCAACGCCCGGGTTGTTCCCGGCGGCACATTACCGACGATACCTTGCGCCGATGTGATGGTGGAAGGCGACCGAATCGTGGTGGTGGAGTCGGAGGGGACGACGGCTGGCAAGAATCTGCCGGTCGAACGCGTTGTAGACGCCGCGGGTCGCGTGCTGATGCCGGCATTTGTCGATGCTCACACGCACGCCCTTTGGGCCGGCGATCGGTTGGATGAATTCGAACTCAAACAGCGCGGAGCTGACTATCTGGAAATATTGAAAGCTGGCGGAGGCATTTTTTCAACCGTGCAGGCAGTGCGAGCAGCGTCAGTCGCCGAACTTTCCGAAAACTTGTCGCAGCGGCTGGCGGCCATGCTGCGTGAAGGAACAACGACTGTCGAAATCAAATCCGGATATGGACTTACCACACAGTCCGAACTGGCAATGCTGCGGGCCATCCGCGAGGCAGCACGCCAATTTCCAGGCATGGTCGTTCCCACGGCACTCTTGGGTCATGCGATCGATCGCAACCAGGCCGAATTTGTCAACTTCGTCATCGAAGAGACCTTGCCTGCGGTGCATTCCGAGTTTCCTGGGATCGCGATTGACGCCTATTGCGAAGTGGGCGCTTGGTCAGTGAACGATTGTCGGCGATTATTCGAGAAAGCGCGATCGCTCGGCCATCCATTGCGACTGCACGCAGATCAGTTTCATTGCTTAGGCGGCGTCGGTTTGGCGATCGAACTGGGAGCAGTCAGTGTGGATCACCTAGAGGCCACTCCAGACGAAGATCTCATCGCGCTGGCAAGGTCGGGCGTCTACGGCGTAATGCTGCCGGCGAGTGCATTTCATTTGAATGGCCACTATGCCAACGCCCGCGCACTGCTCGATGCGGGAGGCAAACTTGCATTGGCAACGAATTGCAATCCGGGGTCTGCGCCGACCTCTTCGATGCCAATGATCATCGCTCTTGCAGTGCGCCATTTGGGCTTAAGCATTTTGGAGGCCATCGCGGCAGTCACGTCGACGCCTGCTCGATTGCTCGGCCTGACCGATCGCGGCCGCATTGAACCAAACATGCGGGCCGATTTGATCTTGTTGCGGCATCGCGACGAACGCTTGCTGGGTTACGAATTTGGCGGGAACCCAGTGGATCTGGTCGTTTGCGGCGGTGAAATCGTCGCGAACGCGGCAGGTGTGGCGGTCCGAGCGATGTGATACGGTGCCACGAGCGACTGGTCAATGATGAAGTCTGGTTGCCAAAGGAGCGAATTGTATTGGGAGCATTGCTGTTCTCACAGCTTCGAGTTCATTCACATTCTGGAGCTTAATGAGTGGCCTCGCGGACAGCAATAGTTCCGGTAAAATTGTGTTTTTGCATCTCGTTCGCTCATTGATCCTCGTCATGTCCACAGCAGGTCAACCGCAGCCGCAGTCGTCGCTCAAAAAGAAGCTGAAGCTCAATACCTACCCGTTCTATTCGCCGCGGTTTTGGCATGGGATGTGTCTGGGCGACTGGCTGCGGCTGATGGCAATGGGGCGGTTCCGCATTCATCCACTGCGAATTTGTATGGCGCTCATTATTACAGGCTGCGCCGCAGGAAATTCCGTCGCTGCCCTGTTCCAGCGATTGATCTATGGCCGAAAAATTGCCGCGACTGAGATCTCCGAGCCGCCGATTTTTATCATCGGCCATTGGCGCAGCGGCACGACCTATCTACACGAATTGATGGTCTGCGATCATCGGTTTGCGTATCCGACATACTATGAGTGTTACGAGCCGAACCATTTCCTGCTTACCGGCTGGTTTGCACCTGCGTTGCTGTGGCCGCTATTGCCGCGCAAACGCCCGATGGACAACATGGCCACCGGTTGGCACCGCCCGCAGGAAGACGAGTTTGCCCTGTGCGCGATGGGCTCGCCAACGCCGTACTATCGCATGGCCTATCCGAACGAGGCGCCGCTGTGTAGTGAATTTCTCGACATGGAAGGCTGTAAGCCCGAAGATCTCACGCGTTGGCGGCGAGACATCAAGCGATTCGTCCAGTCGCTGACGATGAAAAAACGAAAGCGGCTGATTATGAAATCGCCGCCGCACACCGGCCGCATCGAAGAACTGGCGAAGCTCTTTCCCGGCGCCAAGTTCATCCATATTGCGCGCCATCCTGAGACGATTTTTCCCAGCACGCGTCGACTGTGGGTGTCGCTCGATTGGGCTCAAGGCCTGCAACATCCGCATCATCGCGACCTCGACGAATATGTCCTTTCCGCGCTCGAACGCATGTACCACGGCTTTGAAAAGCAGCGATCGAGAATTTCACCCAATCAGCTTTACGAACTCAAGTACGAAGATCTGGTGCGTGATCCCGTTGGCGAAGTCCGCAAGATCTACGAGCAGCTCGGCTTGGGCGATTTCGAACAAATGCGCCCCACGATGGAAACCCACGTCGGCCGGCAAAAAGACTACAAAATCAACCGCCACGAACTAGAGCCGGAGCTTAAAGCCGAAATCCGCCGCCGCTGGGCTGCGTATTTCGAGCGGTATGGGTATGAGTGAGTCACTCGATGATTCGGATCGAAGAATACAAGCTCACCCAGATCGATCTTTGGAAATCGTGTCTTGTCGAAAATCTCAGCAGGAACGAGCTTGTAACCGATGTTCGTCAGCGACAGCGCTGCGTCCAGTTCATCAGTGGCCGGTAGATTTCAATCGCCATCAGAGTTTCTTGCAATTAAATCGATAAGATTGCAGTTCGTTGCAGCTTGACGGTGCGGCAGCTTTCTGGCACGCGTTACATGCCGCCAGCCCTCTGACAAACTCGACTCCTTTCAAAATTTCATGAGGCTGCCGAAGAACCAGTTGCTGCCGCCATGGATCGCCTCTGAGCAAGGAGCACGCCGATTGCCGCGAGTTCACGAAAACCCGCGAAATTCGCCGCGTGGCGAACACTCTCCCAAAGGATCGCTAGATCGAAATATTGAAGGCCACTTGTTACTCGCGTGGACGAACCACACCAGTCAATCCGCTGTAATCGCGCCGATCTTCCGGATGCCACAGCGGCACGCCTTGCTGAATTCGTTGGGCCAGCATTTCGATCTTCTCGCGCGAGCCAGCCGGAGCGTCGGTGGAGGTAAAATCGTTGGTTTCGACTGGGGCAAAGCCCTCGTCGTGGCCAAACTGCAGAATGGTCTCGAACACATTACGATGCTTACGCATGGAACGCCGTCCCTCTCTCATAAAACATTTCACAACTGGCCGCTCGCAGGCGGGGCAGGCGACGCCAACACAGCGATCGCTACCACCGGACGGCGGCCAAAAATTCGGTGAACTAGAACCCGCTTACATAGATCAATTCTTCGAAAACACCCTCGCTCGTTGCGGCATCGCCGCGCGGGTTCCAATAGGTGGGTAAGAATGCTTTTGTCCTGGTCTTAATTACTAAAACATCCCATTATTCGCGCCGGAACACTGATGTCAAGCATTTTTTGAATGATTTCCTAACTTCTCGCGAGCCAAGGCGTTACAGCTACGTTGAGTTTAACGGATTCGTTATCCTTCAAGGTCGTTTGGCCGCGACAGCAACTGTCTGGAGCTGCGTCGCCCCGATAGAATCCACCAGGTCTCAGAGGGTGTTTCTTAATTGCTAGCATCGGTGTTGTCGGCTGGGCGGCCGGCAGAGGCGGTGGAGCATGAGCTGGATCATGGCGATTTGGATCATCGCTTCGCTGTTCTCGCAGAGTTCCTCG
>JADZDJ010000280.1 GCA_020851115.1 Pirellulales bacterium | reverse complement strand
TTTTCTTTTCCGTGCTGGGGGCGGTTGATCGGTTCGACCCCGTATCCGATGCCGGTATCGAGTTGGTCAACACGGACACAATGGTACCGAAATTCGCCATCGGCGAATCAGTCGGCTACACATCGACCAGCATCAACACCAATGGAATCCTGGATGCCGGAACCTATAAACTGATCGCGTTTGCGGACACCGTGCATCAACATTTTGGAGGAGGTAGCGATCCCACGACAGCCGGTGCCGAATTCGAGCTATCTTTCACGCTTGCAGCGGTTGGTCTTACCGGCGATTACAACTCCAACGGCGTTGTCGACGCCGCCGACTATGTGCTCTGGCGTAAGAACCCCGGCAACTTCCCCGCCGACGCATACGCTACTTGGCGTTCCCATTTCGGCCAGCCATCCGGCAGCGGCTCGGGTGCCGCCACGAATACCACCGTGCCCGAACCGGCAACGTTGCTGATGATGATGTTCGCGGCAACTGGCTGGTGTCTTCGGCGTGGCCGAGCAGGCTAGAAAGTTCCGTAAACTCGTCAACGCGTGGGAAACGCCAACAAACGGTATGCCGTGAAAGTCGGCGATCACCAGTGGTTGCGAATCCCACCCGGCCAATCGGTTCCCTCGGCCGGAAGCAACCAGGGCGATGAAGGACCGGACAGGGAGTATCAAAAACTCATTAACGCGTGACAATCGCCATCAACCGACCGATTTTGGACCTCCATTCGGATGCCCTAGAACGTGTCGGCGAAAACGGTTTGATTGCAGTCATGTTCATCGCTGATCTCGAACTGGCATGGTCGGTAAAGCTCCCTTCTGCCAGGAGTCCAAGTCCGCCGGGACGCCCGTCTCAGGATCGATAATCAAGCCTTTGAGTGGCACGGCGCCCTCGGACGAACCTTTCGTTTGGGCCCACACACGCGTCTGCATACAAACAGTGAGCACCAGCACTGCAATTGTTGGAATCACGAATCGCGTGGCGGCAGGGACATTCATTGAGGTTTTCCGTTGGCTTGGTAAATCGATGTCTCAGGATACTCGGCGGCCCAGGCGAACCACTTGACTTGCGTTCCATCGAGCCACTTCAGCGTCGAGCCTTTGAGTTCGCCGTCCGTTGCCCGACCGGCGATATCCCAATGGGACCGTGTCTCCGTATCCACAAAAGGCGCTGAAGAGTCAGCGGCTTCACGTGTGAGTCGCACGGATTTCGGGCTCTGAGCGCTATCGACGGGCTGTGCGATCGATTCGAAGGCGGCCGCAGTCTTGGTGGCGGCATTCCACAGAACGACCCAATCTTGCTCGCCCATTTTATCGTGAATCATCCCGGGGGTGCCCAAGTCAGCCAGGCGATAGGCGCGTGCTTTGTCGCCGCTTGTTACGCCTAGGACGATTTCGTCCCGTGGTAGGCGAGGATCGACTGGACCGCGAGTTTGCAGCGATGCTTCGATCTCTTTCTTTGGCAACTCGGTTGGCTGGTACTTATCGAACATGTGGTAAGCCACCGTATCTGGATATCGTTTCATCCAATCGCCCCAATTGCTCGCGAGCGTCGGAATTGGTTCAAGTTTCGTTCCAGCCTTCGGCCCCTCAAACGCCCTGCCAGTCAGACAAGAATAAAGTGTTCCATCCTTGTGCCTCATAACCATTACGCCGTTTCGCCAGCCGTGAAACTTGAAGTCATAGGACGGTGCAAACCCGCGCGCGAAGCCCGCGTCAGGGTCATACACGAACACGCCATAGCTGTCGCTAATCACGCGATAGGAATTCAAGAAGAAGCGAATCGGAATCGCGCCTCCGTCGGAGTAGCCGCGAATCCAGCACAGCACGCGATCGTCATCGCGCAATTCTTTTGCGCGCCGCTTCGCCTCAATTCGGCAGTGCGAACATTCGGGATTTACAAGGGTCTCGAACGCTTCCGGTTTAGCGATGAGGCTGACCGGCTCGACGGCGAAGGCTGTACCCACTACCGACAACAGGAAAAGTAACGCACCAAAACGCATCGGAGTATCTACCTCTTATTGGGTGCGAACGAACAAAGTCCCTGACGTATAGGCTAACCGACAAAACAGTCTGATTCGAGCCATCCCTTGGCGGTGGGGCATTTCGAATTTGCCATTGGCAGGGACGTTGAAAGGGGATTATTCCACGCGAGACGACGCTGGCTCAGTGAATGCCCGCGACTATGACGTATGGCGGGCTGCCACCGCCTACCACCGTCAAGTCGGTATTAGCAGCAATCCGACCAGACATCGACTGCGCCGTGCCAAGTGCGCTTCGATTTCGCCATCAGCTGCTGATGTGGGTCGCTCGTCATTCAAGTGAGCGGTGAGCGATCCCACTAACGGAATCCGCAGACTCCGTGAGCACGCTAATCATTCACTCCTACAAAGCTGCAGCGCCCTGCTGGTGCGAAGATGAGTTGCGCCACTTACTTTATCGGCGCGGATCTATAAGCGCGCGAGCGCGGCTCGTAGCGCGCCTCAGGGGCATTGTGGCGGGTGAGTAGGTCGCCTGCTTGGTCGGCCCATCCTTTACCCACCCCTCCTCTGTCGACACATCCTCGTTGCCCCATCAGCGCACAGGCGTCCATTAGTTAATATTCACCTATTTCAAGCAACCAGATACATTGAAGACAGTGAGGGCAACCATTTAACCCAAAAGGC
>JADZDJ010000279.1 GCA_020851115.1 Pirellulales bacterium | reverse complement strand
CGCCGGCCCTCCGTTGCCGATCCAGATCGACCAGCACTTTGCGATGAGCGCCGACGGCACGTTGCAATTCCTCTTCGAGGCCGACGCTTGGAACTCGACGATTTCCTTCGCGCCGGGAATCGCCGTGACGCGCGGCGGCGTCTTGGCGCTGGGGTTCGCCCCAGGGGTGAACATTGCCGACCAATTCGGCCGCACGTTCGATCTGTTCGACTGGGCCGGCGTCAGCCCCACGGGCGCGTTCACGATTTCAAGTCCGTACCACTGGGATCTGACCGAGCTTTACACGACCGGCGAGGTCACACTCCTTGCGCCCGGCGATTTCGACGCCGACGGCGACGTGGATGGTGCCGATTTCGTCGCCTGGCAAACCCATTTCCCCACGGCCAGCGGCGCGACGCCGGCCGATGGCGACGGTGACGGCGATGGCGACGTGGACGAGGCCGACTTCGTCCTCTGGCAGACGCACTTCCCCTTCCCCTCCGGCCAAGGCGCAGCGCCCGTGCCGGAGCCGAATGCGGCAGGGCTTGCCCTCGTGGCTGCCGTGAGCTTGCTAGGATACCGCTTGCGCGCCGCCGTGAGAATCAAACCGCAATCTTAACAGCGGCGTCATCGATTTTTGTCGGTGCTACGTTTCGTCAATTCGATCACTTTCTGCTCATCGACATCGACTCCCAACCCTGGACCGGTTGGGACGTAAATCTTGTCCTGTTCGATCCGTAACGGCTTGGCCAACACATCGGCGGTGAGGAATTGGGGACCGTTGAGCGCGGCAGGTTTGTTAAGTCCGTAAGCCGAGTAGAGGGCAACGCAGGCAGCCAGCGAAATGTCTGGATCGGTCAGCCCGCTCCCCAACCACATCAGGCCGCCCGCGATACACGCTTCGATCTGCCGCTTGCACGACAACAGGCCGCCACAACGAGCAGGCTTCATCGCCATCCCGTTCATCATGTTCGCCTTGTTGAACTCTTCCAGATCGGTTGGGCTAATGACGCCTTCATCCATCAGAATCGGAAGGGCCGCTTGTTGCTTGAGCGCTTGATAGCCGCTGATTCGGTTCGGCCGCAGCGGGGCCTCCAACACATCGACCCCCGCATCGGCCAGTTGCGGCGCGGCGACAAGCGCCGTTTCGAGATCGTAGCCTCCGTTCGCGTCGGCCCACAAGAATCCTTCCGGCGCATGGTGGCGAACCAGCTTGGCCAGTGCGACATCGAAATCAACCTTGGGCGCCACCTTGATGTTGAAATTTCGGTAACCGCGGCGTCGGCCCTGCTCCATGACGCGTGGCACGTCGTCAAGCTTTGTTACATTGACGGTCCAGCTCAGCGTCAGCGGTCCACCTTGGGGGCGGCCCCACATTTGTGCCAAGGACTGTCCGCGAAGCTTACCGGACAAATCGTGCAATGCCAGATCCACGCCGGCGCGGGTGATTGGCATCCCCGTGGTGAAACCCGGCGCAATGACCTCATCCATGGCGCGATGGGCGCCTTCGATGTCCGTCGGGTCTCGACCGACAAGCGCAGGCGTGTAATATTCGCGCAACGCAACGGCGGCAGTCTCGCACGTCTCATAACTCCACTTGGCGATTGGAACGCTCTGCCCCCAGCCCACCGTGCCGTCGTCGGCGGTGATCTTGATGATGATCGCCGCTCGCCCCGTCGAGCCCCGCGGCCCGCTGAAAAACTTGAAATAGCCGGTGAGCGGATAGCGAATCGGGAACAGGTCGATCCGATCAATTCTCAGGCGGGATTCTTCCTTCGCTGGCGCAAGACAGTCGGTGCAAAGCAGCGTTGCTGCGACCGACCCAACGAATTGGCGACGACGGATCTTCATAGTTTGCCTTGGATGTACTGTTCGTAGCGCTCCGCCACGTGGCCCGATTCGACATCGCCGCGGTGGACCAAGATGCCGACGCGGCCAACCAAGGAATTACCCGATTTGAGCGTGAATGGTTTACCATTCCATTGGTCACCGCGACGAGGTCCAAACGTGCCGTATTCCCGAGTGAGCCACCGGTGCTCCTGGCCGTCGGGATAGACGAACACCGCGAGGCCTTCCGTCTCTCCTTCGACGGTATTGGAATAATCGACCCATTTCGCAACTTTGCCGTGAGTACCCTGCTCACGTCGGCCACCGCGATCGTTGGTGATCGTGCCGCCCCGAGCGCCGCTGAATTGTGGGTGCATGCACACGTAGGGCCACGCGTAATGCACATCATCGCTGAGAAATCGTACCTCGCCACGCGCAGGCGTCAGCTTCCATTGCAAGTCGATGAGGTACTCACCTTGCCCCAGAGCGACGACGCCCAACGTACGATGATCGTCGAGAAGCGGCTCTGTTTCGTTGACGATCCACTGCAGGTGCGCCTCGATCACGGCGCGGTTTGCCTCGGCCCTCAATTCACCAAAACGCTGATGACGAATGAGATGACGATACCCCGATTTCGGCTTGTTCTTTTCCCGATAATTCTTCCAACAGTGATAAAAGTCGACCGCCGGCAAATTCTCTCCTTGGACGTTATCGGCGATCCACAGCGACCGATGATGCCGGTGGTGGCTCGGTTGCTGCGGAGTCAGCAGCTTGCCGGAAGGGCTGCGTAGCGGCCAATAGTTCGGCAGAGGATCGTCGGGGCTATATTGGTATGCCAGTGCCTCATTGCCGTCAATTGCAACCGTGACCTTGTTCGCCTCATCGACTTGCTGCAACTGGATATTGGGCGAGACGACGGCAATATGGCATAGTAGCAAACAGAGATTGATCATCGAATGGCCTCCTCGGTTCAAATGGTCCATGGCGGGCGGTGAACATAATCGAGCAAAACATTGGCGGCGTCATCATCGAGGAAACGCTCTATCTGAGGATTCCAACGCAGCTTGCGTCCCAGCTTCATCGCTAAATGTGCGATCACACAGATGCTGTTGGAACGGTGGCCGACTTCGACAGGGCAGATCGGCTCGACGCGTGTCCTCATGCATTGCAGAAAATTCAACATGTGGTTGTCGCTTTTGTAGAGGTGGATCTCGCCCTCGTGTTGTGTGTCGCGGAGGATGTCTTTGGGCTCAGCCGTGAAATGTCCGCGCCCAATGGAAATCGTGCCTTGGTCGCCTTCAAAGGTCACGCCTGCGGGCGTGCCAGTTTCCGCCAGTAATTTTACTCCATCGGCGTACCGACCTTCCGCGTGAAACTTCGTATGGACGTTGAATAGGCCGCGGTCGGGGAACTCGGCCGTGGCGGCCATCTCGATCGGGCCAGAATCGTCCGACCCATGTGCCCATTGCGCAATGTCGAACATGTGCGAGCCCCAGCCGGTGATCATACCACGACAATAAGGCTCGATTTGCAACCAGCCAGGTCGGCTGAAACCATCGTGCGGATGCACGCGGTGCTCCGCATAAGGCGCGTGAGGCGTCGGTCCCAGCCACATCTCATAGTCGAGATGCTTCGGCACTTTCATGGGAGTGCCGTCGCCGACACCCGAGTCGGCCGGCAACAACACGCGAATGGTGTGCAGCTTTCCGATACGGCCATTGCGGACCAGCTCACAGGCGCGGCGGAAGTTGTTCGTCGAACGCTGTTGGGATCCGGTCTGCAGGATCACGTTGTTTTGGCGAACGGCCGTGACCAGCTTCTGCCCCTCGGCAATGGTGTAGGTGAGGGGTTTCTGCACATACGCGTCTTTACGCGCTTCCGCCGCGGCTACCGCGATGATCGCGTGCCAATGATCGGGCGTTGATATGAGTACGCCGTCGATATCGTCCCGAGCGAGGAGTTCGCGATAGTCGCCAAAGATTCCTATTGCTGGCTCACGGCGATCTGGCTGCCGCTCGGCATAGAATCGCCTAGCCGCTCGGCTCGCATGCTCCGCCCGGTGGCGATCGACGTCGCAGACGGCAACGATTCGCGCACTCGCGGAGCGATGCAGCCCCTGCTCCAAACATGCCCGCATGTCGCCGTGCCCCATTCGCCCCGTGCCAATCGCGCCGATTTGCAACGTATTACTTGGGCTGTGCTGACCCAAGACGTATGAGGGAATGAAGGTCGGCGCACCAACTGCCGCAATCGTGGCGGCTGACTTCTTCACAAATCGTCGTCGGCTGATCTGCGTCGTCTTCATCAACGCTCGCTTTTGAAATCTAGGGAGCCCCTTGTACTGGCACACTTCCTTTCCGTTGCTTGCCGATTGCGGCGTTGGTCCTGACAGGTTGAAGGGCGATGTCGGGAGATCGATCATCCACGCGCGGCGAATGGTCTTCCGCCGTCAGGCGCCCACGGGGCACCCTTCGCATTCATCGGGTCGATCGATCGAGGTGGGAGTTACTTCGCCAACGACCGGCAGCGGAACCTCCAGCAAGGCGCGATCGGCGGGAATGAGCGCGGCCAAAAAGCGGCCAGCCGCCGCATAAAAACCATCCGCATTCTGCCGACCGAGGATATATCCAAAAGCCGGCGTCCACCATGCCAAGTGTTCTGCCAAGAACCGCTGCTGGGCGCTGTGGCAAATTTCTCGCCGCTCGTGCCACTCCGCGGCGCAATGATTCGCGGCGGCTATTTCCAGGCCGATGACATAGGCCATGAACTCCAACTCCAGAACGATATGGTCGTGGCGTTCCGGCAGTTCGCGCGACGGCTCGAGTTGGAAAGCGCGATAGAAACCCGCGATATCGCCCAAAGCGTTGGATCGCTGGAATACCAATTTGGAGTTGACATACTCCGTTTCATACGGCGGGCAAGTGCTCGACACCAATAATCCGAACGTCGCTTCGTACTGTTCGTTCAGTTCATCGTGCGCTGCGGGCAAGCGACGCAACACCAGATCGGGCCGCAATTCGTCCAAGGCCAGCTCGCCGCGGCCCAATTCGGTCGGCGATGCGCCGCATTCGTCGCGGACAACCTGCGCGGCTTCTTGCAGCAGACGATCGCCACTCATCGAGCGCAACATCTCCCAAGCGCCCGCCTTGGGGTCGAGAAAACTAATCGAGGCAAAGCGATACAGAACTTGTCGGGCCGTCAGCAGCGCGAGATCCAGTCGTTGCAGCGGCTCGGTCTTGATGGTAGGCATCGCAGCACCAGCAATTTGAGGACACCGGCCAAAGCAATTGGGTCGAGGCGCTTAAATCGAATTCACGTGCAAGTCGGCCGGACGCTCGAACGTCGGCTCTTCGACGGTGATTCGCACGACCTCTTCTCCCAATTTGTTGAAGCCGATCACTGTGTCGTTAAAGATTTCTTGAGTCTTGGATTTTCCATCGGGCATCGTCACTTCGAGTTCAGCAACCTTTGGCCCTTTTTCAATCTCGTAGCGGAAAATGATCTGCTGGTTCGCGCGAAACAACTGCAGCACGGCCAACAGTTCTCGATCTGGGCAGCTATATTGCTCGATCGCTCGATCGACCCCCGGCCCAAACATTTGCATCAAATAGCCGCGCGGCACCCATCGCGGTGGAATATAAAACCCATTGGGTTCGGTTCCGAATTGCGGATACAGCGGCAAAGCCACTTGTCGCTCGTGAATGAGAAAATAGAGCGGGTTGCGCGGGTCGGCTTCCCAGAGGCCGTCGGGCGCGATCTTGACCAGCCCTTGCATGCGAATTTTACCGACGCAGACCGCCATGCAGCGAGTTTCCGCCGGCGCGCCGGTCGGGCTGATGGTCGGATCTTTCCCTTCCACGCGGGGATAGCAGCCGATGCACTTTTCGCTGGTCCGCGTCGTCGGGCGATACATCGCCTTCTTGTAAGGGCACCCCTCGACGCACTTACGGTAGCCGCGACATCGGCTCTGGTCGATCAGCACAATGCCGTCTTCCGGGCGCTTGTAGATCGCCTGCCTGGGGCACGACGCCAGGCACGCCGGATAGCTGCAATGGTTGCAAATGCGCGCCAAGTGAAAAAACCATACTCGATGTTCGGGCAATTGAGCCGAACCGTTGAATTGGTCGGCGCTCTTGAAGCTGCCGCCGGTGGCCGTATCCTCGTGAATGTTCGGCGATCGCCATTCGTCATCCGTGGGAAGGTATCCTAGCGCGGTGCGCGGTTCGTCGGGCCGCGGAAATTTTTCGGCAGCCTCGTAGATGGTCATGCCGTCGAATTTTCCATACGGCGCTTTCGCCGGTTCTGGATGGGTGGCGTCCCAAACCTGTTTGCCGGGGTTCGCCTGTTCCAGCATGTTCAGCAGCTTGCTATCCCAATGCTGCGGATAGCCGCCGTAGGGCTTGGTTTCGACATTGTTCCACCACATCAATTCCTGGCCCTTCGAAAAGGTCCAAGTGCTCTTGCAAGCCATCGTGCAAGTTTGGCAGCCGATGCAGCGATTGGGATTGAAGACAAAGGCAAATTGCCACTGCGGATGAGCATCGTCGTACGGATAGCTCATCGATCGGCCCAATTGCCAGTTGTAGACGCTTGGCATTACATAGTTCCTTTCGCAGCGATGGGAAGCCGAATTTGAACGGTTTCGGGCGGTGGCGCAGGCTCGGTCGTGGTGGTGCGAATCACTCCGCAGCGGCGCACGATGGCAGCTAGCCGGTTGCGCATGCCTTCTTCGCCAAATAAGCGCCACAGACCGTGCAGGCCCTGATAAAAGGGATTTCGCGCCAGTTGCATGATAGCCTCGGCCCCCATGCCGATTCGGGCGTATTCTTCCGCCAAGAGACGGAACATCAACTCGGGATCGCCGGGCACTTCAAAAGCGTGCATTTCCAGCGGGTCATCGGGAAGCAATTCACGGGTCGCCGGATGGATCTTCTCGACGAGGTTTTCTTGCGTGGACGCCATGTCATCTCTCCAGTTTCGGTTTTTCTCGCAGCGGTTATGTTCGCACCTGCGTTAGCGCCCCGGTGAGATAGAGATTATTTTCGTGCGACTCTTCGCCAGGGCTGTATCCGGACATCGCGGGCTTCCAAACGCCCTTGCCTCCCAAACCACCGTCTTCGGCCTTGGTGATGCGAATCAGCGTTTCCTTGGGGACCGAATTGATTGCATGGTTATCGACATCGGCCCCAAAAATAAAGGCCATCGACCCGGCCTTCTTGTGGAACAGCGTGTCGGTTTGGTGCATCGGCATCATCCAGTTGCGGGTTATGCTTTGATGCGAGCCGTAGCGATAACTGGCTTGGTATCCGGTTTGAGTCGACAGCGCCCGCCCATCGGAACGTGTCTCGTGCGCGGCTACGCTCCGTTCGGTGCCGATCCAGCCCGTATGTTTCATAATCGTGAAGTTGTACGGCAGGCCCGGATTGAACTTCACGCGCACCATGCAGCGAAACGCTTTATGCCGCGGGCCAGCATCGTCCTTCCAGCCAAGATACGGCCGGTCGGCATCGTTGGCGTCGACCCAAACGTAGTCTCCTTCGTTCAAGCCCAAATCGCGGGCGGCTTGAGGATTCACTTGAATTTGCCGGTCGGAGACGCCGGGAGACCGTTTATCGGTCCGATGCGGATCGCCGAAGTTGTCGCTCCAGATCCAATGCCAATCCACCGTCGACCAAGACGAATGGGTCGAATGCCGGCTCTTGGGCGTGGTGCAAAAGAATTGATATCCAGCGCTCCAGAGCGGATTGACCGTCTTTTTCACTTCGCTCCAAGGCATCTTAAGATTGCGAACCTGGCGCAAATCGGGATCGATCGAATCCTGCGGGATCCCATAATCCGCCGGTCGAATAAATGGGCTTGCGCTGACGATCACGTTGGGCAGATAAGGTGTGGCTTCCACCGCTTCGCGATGGACGACGAGGTTTTCGCCGTATTCAATCGCCTCGGGCAGATCGCAGTAGGCGGACAACCGACCGGAATCGGTATAAAACGGGATGGAATCGTGGACTTGCTCCCAGAATGCGACGCGCGGATACGTGCGAAAGAGCATCAGGGCCGCGCCGGGTTCGCCGCCGTACTTGCCGGCATTCAGTTGATCGATGTCGTAGGGGCCGTCTTTGCCGCGAGTCGTCGTGCAGCTATCGAAGACGCGTTGGAGATAAACTTTCGATTTCTTTTCGGTGACGAATTTGAAGTAGTCGGCAAATCGCTGGTCGCCCGTCGAGTCGGCGAACGCTCGCGCCACGCCGGCAAAAACCGCCGCATCGTCGATCGTATCGTGGACTGGTTTAATGCCGCCCTTCCAAACTTGCAAAAACGGATTCGAGCACGAGCCGCCGCATTCGTAGTCCTCGAATTCCACCCAGGAGTTCACCGGCAGCACCACGTCGGAATATTCAGCGCTGCCTGTCCATTCGATTTGTTGATCGACGATCATGTCGATCTTGGGCAGCGAGTGGACAATCAGATTATAAATCCACTTCGATTGATTGAGAAAATTGGCATTGTTGTACCAAATCGCTTTGGTGGGTGTCGGGGTGTGCGTTTTGCCGGTAAAGGAGCGCTGGCCGCCCTTGGGCAAATTGACCGTTTGCGTTCGGTCGCCGCAGGCCCAATACGACGGCTCTTCAGCATCGTTGCAGTGCCGCAAGTGTTCGTGTGTCAGGGTCGCCTTTTCGTCCAGGATCGGCTGAAAAGGGTCTTCGTGAATGAAGCTGCTAATCCCCGGCCCGCTCCACGGCGAAGCCTGGAACAACGCTCCCTTGTAATTGCCCGCCCAGGTAAACACTCCGGCGCCGTGCTTGCCAATATTGCCGGTGAGAATCATCGGCAAGTAGGAAGCGCGGTTGTGCAACGTGGCGTGAAAGTAGTGATTGATGCCCTCGCCGATATGCACCGCCACTGGGTGGCCCGCTTGGGTCGTGTCCCAAATATCCTTCGCGAGCCGCTGCACAAGCTCTTGCGACGCGCCGGAAATTTCTTCCACCGTTTTCAGGTCGTAATCCACCAAATGGCGCTTGTACATTTCCAGGACGGTCATCACTTCGACGGTTTTGCCGTCGGCCAATTTCACTTGGTAGGTTCCTTCCAAGGCGACGGGGGCTTGCAGCTTCGCGCCGACTTCGTCGCGACTGAGAAACACCACCTTGTTCTGCTTGGAATCCCACGCGCAGAAGTCGCCGATTTTTTTCCGCTGCGCATCGGTCAGGCCTTGCACTTTGTACGATGGCCCGTCGCGAAGGTCTTTCGGCCGATAGTGCGAGTCGATCTCCTCCGGCCGCAGGCGTCGCAAGGTATCGGTGCGCACCAGCAGGGGGAAATCGCTGAATTTGCGGCAAAACTCCGCGTCGTACCACTTGTTGTCGATCAGAATTTTGGTGACCCCCAAGAGCACCGCGGTATCGGCCAGGCCCGGCCGCACCCCAATCCAGTAGTCGCTTTTCGTGGCAGGGCAATTGTATTCCGGCGCAATATCCACCAGTTTGCCGCCGCGCTCCATCACCTCATTCAGCCAATGCGATTCCGGCATTTTGTTTTCGATCAAATTCTTACCGACCTGGATCACCAGCTTCGTGAACCGCATGTCGTTGAAATCCATGTCGGACGCTTGCAACCCGTGAACGAAAGGCTGGCCTGGCGCTTGGTCGCCCCGCCAGGTGTACTCGTTCCATTCGCGGGCGCCGCAAGCTTGCTCTGGAGGCACGCCGCGGACGTGATGATCGAGCAGCCCCAGCAAATTCGCGAAGCGATACAGTCCAAATTTTCCGATCACGCCGTGCGGCGGCAAATTGGAACCGACCTTCACGGCGCGAAGGCCAGAGCCTCTCAGGTGGTCGATCATTCGCTGCTCGTAACCGTCCCGCTTCAAGCGGCTTGCGCCCTCGGGGCCGCTATAGGTCCGTGCGATGGCTTGAATCGCCTGAGCGACATATTTGAACGCTTCATTCCATGAAACGCGCACAAATTTGTCATTGCCGCGGTCGTCGAACTTGTACTTAGTGCGCAGCGCCGGCGTTTCGGAAAGCGACGGGTAGCCGTCGTCGGCCCATTGCTTCCAGCCTGCGCGCAGCACGGGAGCCTTCAGCCGGTAGGGGCCATAGATCCGCCGCTGCATGGTAAAGCCCTTGGGGCAACCGCGCGGATTCCAGGCCTTGGTGGCATGATTGCCGTACATATCGCCGTAGCGATCGTGATCGTAGTTTTGCTCACTGCGAATCATGACGCCATTGCGCACAAAGGCGCGCATCCGGCACATGTGCGTGTCGTTCGGCGCACAGATCCAGGTGAACGAACCATCGTAGTGGTACTGATCGAGATAAATGCTCTCCCATTTGCGGTCGGGATAGGCCGCCAATGGATTGAGAACGCTGACGGGCGCAAGCGCCCAACTTTGGGCCGCTGGCGACAACAAGGCCGAGCCACTGGCAGCCAAGCAGGTTTTCAAAAACTGTCGTCGTGATTGGTCCATTACATTACCTTCCGATGATCGAGCGAAACCGATTCAAACGCCAAATTACGTACGGGTCACTGGGTTGCAGCTACGTCGGCCGCCGTTTTCAATTCCACATCCTGCCAAATAGAAACCAACTTCTGGCCGTTGCGATCGCCCTTGGCTCCATCCCAAATGGCAACGGCGATAGATGCTTGAGCGCCCGCCGCCAGCGAAACTCCCTCTCCTTCCGGCACCTTGAGCTGTCGAACGAGGACGACCTGCCAACGTCCATCGTTCCACTGGCCCTGCGATTCAACAAACTGATTGGTCGGCGGACGAAACGTGATCGAACCCGGCCCACCTGCGGTCAGCGACGACCCGCCTCCGTCCTTCGGGTCTCGCGTATTCGGCATAATTTGGTTGCCGGTCGCCTCGGCCGGCAGCGACACGGGCGGCTGGTTTGCTAATTCCGTTCCTTTGCGTTGATATTCCGCGGTTTCAACGGCGGTGGTTTCGGCAAACGGGTAAATATCGACCACGGTTCGCGGATACTCGACGTCTGGCTGCGCAAATCCTTCTTGACGATCCGCATCCCAAAACCACACATCGACCGGCTGTTTCGCGCTTCCCATGCCCAGGAATGGCTCGTCGCTCCCTTGGTAAAGCTCAATCGCGGCAGAATCCTTGAACGACTCGGTGCGCGCCGCCGTCCAGTTGGGCGTGGCATCGCTCCACGATAAGCGGATGGCAAGAGACTCTCCGTCATACAATGCCTTCACATGCAAGTTCGGATTGCTGTCGTCGCGCCACCACAGCGGCATCACCCCGATCGGCGATTCTTCCACCGCGTCCCAGGCCGCATCGTCGGGGGTGCGTGGCGCTTTGTCGGTCCTCTTGGCGACAATTTTGCCGCGCTTCATGATCGCCGCATTGCGCGCCGACTCGTCGGAGAGCGACAAGATGAATTGGACTAAATCGGAAATCTGTTCCGTGGTCAGGTTCGAACTGGCGGGCATCGGAGTGCCCGGCATTCCCAACTTAATCCGCCGAAAGACCGAAGCCGGATCGTCGTTGCCTTTGAAGATGCCACGAATAAAATCGCGCGGTCGTGTGGGTAAGCCTTCGGCATCGACCATTTTTTGCACTCCGTCGCCGCGTCCCTCGTTGCCGTGGCACGATCCACATCCTTGCTTCAAATAGATTTCTTTTCCGCGGGCGGCGGCGGTCTTGTCTGAAGTCGGGATGGCCGGCGCTTCCAACACCGCCCCGGGGGTTGTACGCTCCTTAACTTGCTCTTGAACGTCCGACTCGACGATATCCTCATCGGCTTCCTTCAGCATGGCGACGATTTGATCGTGCAAGCCCTCCTGCCGCATGTGCAGGATTTCGTCGATGAGCAAGTTCCGCTGCTGCTCGGAAAGCTGTTTCCACGATGGCATCGACGAGCCAGGCATTCCCCGTTGCAGCACCGAGGCCAAATCCTCGCGAGAAGGCGCTCCGTTGGCTGTGCTGACCAAGCGAAAGCGTCCCGCTCGAAAATCGCGCGGCTTGGGATAGAGAAACCGAGCAGCAATTCCTTTGCCATCGCCGCGATCACCGTGACATGCGGCACAATGCTGGAGGTAAAGAGTTCTGCCGGATTCGGCCCCCTGAGTAGTTGCATCCGCGACGACTTTCTCCTTGCCTGCCTTCCCTTTCTTATCGGTCTTGCCTGCGGCCGATTTCGCCTTCGCAGGCGCTGCCGGCGGTCGCTTCTGATGGCTGCAACCCAGCGACGGGAATAATGATGCAACGAAAATCAAAATCGTCCCAAACGCGATCCGTTGGGGTACGGACGCCGCCTGCATGACTCGCCCACCGTCGCGACACGTGCTTACCATTTGGTTACTCCGATCAGCCGTTCGGCAGCAGGAAAAAGACCCGCCAAATCGTTACGACTCATCCGTTGGCGATAGAACATTGAATCATTCATGCGATTTTGAGCAGCCCAAAGCCGAGGTGTGCTTGCCCTGGATCCTTCGACAAATCGTGTTGCTGTTCGATGGTTCTCTCAATTTACGCATCCGCGACCGAATCGGGCGGCATCGAGGCCGAGCCTTTTTCACGCGAAATCAATTCTTGAACCGTGGTTTGTCGCAATGTTTCCTCGATTTGCTCCGCCGCACGATCCAGCCGATCATTCAAGGGTTGCATTTCCATCTGTTCGGGGGATCCCAGTGGGTTTTTCCTCGCGCGGCGTGAAGGCTCAACCGCCGAAATGACCCGAAAAATATCGAGCGAACCCGGATCGACCGCCAGCACAAATCCCCCCAGCGACCCACGCTGCGAATGCACCAAACCAGCCCGGCCCAAACTCTGCATGACCTTGGCCAAATAGCCGCGGGGCACTTGAGTGTGCGCGGCAATTTGAGCCGTCGTTCGCGGCGTGCCATTTTGACTCGCCAAAAACGTGATTGCACGCAGGGCATACTCGGCAGTTTGCGAAATCATCGGCAACCTCCCGTCTGCGGCAATTGCAGATATCCGGACCTTGACATCCGAAATATATCGGGTTAGGCTGAGCCTGTCAAATAGTATTTCCGGATTTGCCGCGGAAAATATTTGGAGAGCGCCAACATGAACTCGACGAGCTCGATGCATTGTCGTGCGGATTGGTCGGAGCGAAGTCTCGCCGAACTCATCCATCACATAATTTACCGACATCACTCCTACTTGCGGCGAGAGTTGCCAAAGCTCAATCGGCTTGCGCAGCAATGTGCGTCGCATCGGTCGATGCATCGAGTCGTTTGGCTGCTCGATCTGCGGCGGATTCTATCGGCGCTCACTCAAGAGTTGATGCAGCACATCAATCGGGCGGAGCTGGTGCTGTTTCCTTGGATCCGGCAAATCGAATCGGCCGGAAGCGAGCGCGCTTCCCAGCGGCGATCGTTGATCGATCCAATCGCAATCATGGAGCAGGAACATTGCTCTGCTCAACATAAGCTTGCTCGGTTGCGCCGGTTGACGAATGATTTTTCGCTGACCGACGTGTGTTGCGATGAGTGTCGCTCGATGCTTGCCGGGTTGGCTGAATTGGAAAGGGAACTCAACCAGCACATTCTCGAGGAAAACGATCAATTGTTTTCGCGTGCGAAAGAATTGGAGGATATCGTGCTGCTGACCGCCTGAAGGAGCATCGCATGTCTGGCCGAAGCGACACCGAGCGCTTGCCGGCGGTTTTCGGCGGCAATCGCATGGCCGCCAGTCCCATGGTCGTATTCTACGAAATCGCGCGCACGAAGCGATTTGTATTTCACGACGGCCGCGGCCATCGTGCGAAGGATGCAACATCAACCGAGCTTGCCCCTTGCGAATCGCGCCGGTTAGTGGGCCAGCTCAGCCGATATACTCACCCGCCCGTGTTAGTCTTGACAGGGGGCGACCCGCTGGAGCGCGACGAGCTCTGTTCATTCGTGGAGCTTGCCCAAGAACCTGATTGCTCGTATGTGCCTTTCGCGTTGCAGGAATACGCTTCTCTCTGAACGAGCACAGCGGTAACGCCACCGTGGCCACCTTCGAGTACGACGGCCTGAACCGGCGGATTCGGAAAATCGTCGATCTCGGCTCCGGCGACACCCGCAAGCACGATTACTACCAGAGCGAGCAGAACCAGGTCGTCCAGGAGCTAGCCTATCTGCAGCCGCTCAACACGCGAGTCGAGTGGCACGAAATGGTCTGGCATCCCTACTACGTCGATGCCCTGGCCGCGCGGTACTACAATAACAACTCAACCGG